>URNQ01000041.1 GCA_900549245.1 uncultured Collinsella sp. | reverse complement strand
TGGACGGCGACCTTAGAGCGCTGGCCAGGCTCGCGGGCGATCGACTTGATCTGGACGGTGCCTTCATAGATCTCGGGCACCTCCTGCTCAAACAGACGACGCATGAGCTCGGGGTGGGTACGGGAGATGACAATCGGCGGACGGCTGTGCTCGCCACGAACCGGTTGCAGGTTGGAGTTGGGGTCGCGAACGTCGATGATCACGGCCTTGATGTGCTGGTTGTGCAGATAGCGCTCGCCCATCGGACGCTCGTTGCGCTCGTTCTCGTAACGGCGCTGATCGAAGTGCGGAAGCTCGGCCTCGACGCCTTCGCGAATCTTGACGATCGTGAAGTCGGGCGTGGACTGCAGCACGGTACCGCTGATGAGGTCACCGATGCGGCCGGAGAACTCCTCGTAGATCTGCTCGCGGGCGGAGTTACGCACGATGGCGTTGATCTCGGCCTTGGCGTGCTGGGCAGCGATGCGGCTCGTGTTCTTGGGGGTGACGTCGATCTCCTCGAACTCGGTGAAGTTGCCCTCCTCGTCCATGGAATCGTCGATCGGCTCCAGGCGGTAGACGTAGATCTTGCCGGTGGTGCGGTCGATGGTCACCTTAGCGCCCCACTCAAGATGCAGGATCTCGGCATAGCTCTTGGCGAGCGACTGCTCCAGGCGGTCGATCAGGTAGAGCTGGTCGATGTGCTTCTCCTGGCAAAGCTCCATCAGGGCGGACATCATGTCGGATGCTGCCATCTTACTTTCCTTCCTTCGCGGGCTTGAAGTCGTAGGTGGGCTTCAACTTGCACTTTTTAACATCAGAGAAATCGAGGGTGACAGAATCGCCGTCCTCGAGCTCGAGGGTCACGTCGGTCTCGGTCGCAGCGGCAATCTTGCCGGCGTACTTACGACGGCCCTCGGTGGCGGTGGAGGTGAGCTCACAGTTCTCGCCAACAAAGCGGGCAAAGTCGCACGGGCGGCGCAGCGGGCGCGCCATGCCCGGGCTCGACACCTCAAGCGTATAGCTCGAAGAGATGGGGTCGAGTTCCTCAATCACATCGCCGACCCACTTGGTGTTGGCCGTGACGTCGTTGAGAGACAGGCTCTGACCCTCGGCACCCTCGATACGCACGCGCACGCAGGGGGCCTTGGTGGCGCCCACGAGCTCGACGTCGACGATGTCGACATCGTGCTGGGGAGCGACGGCCTCGAGCGCGTCAATGATCGCCTGCTCGGTCTTGGTCTTGACCATTGCGGCACCTCCATCCATACAAAAAAGAAGCGGGGCCGAAACCCCACTTCTTTCATTTACAACTTCATTTGCAAGCAAACTATACCAATACCTGCGAAAACGTGCAAGCACAGTACAAATCTGCAGGTCAGCGTGCGCACAGGTTCTCCACAAGAAATGGATAATTGGGTGTTGTCGCAAGTGTCCTTAACCAAAAAGAGGGGCGACTCCCTACGGAATCGCCCCTCGCTTTTAGATGTCAGCTATACGCGCAGCGCTTACTTGACCACCAGGTTAACCAGCTTGCCGGGCACGCAGATGGCCTTGACGACCGTCTTGCCCTCAAGCCACTTGGCAACGGCGGCCTCGGCGGCAGCCTGCATCTCCTCGTTGGAGGCGTCGCGGGCGACGTCGATGCGGCCACGGACCTTGCCGAGCACCTGGACGACGATCTGCACCGTATCCTCGATGGACTCGGCCAGGTCAAACTCGGGCCAGGCGGCGGTGTAGGCGTTGCCCTCGCAGCCGAGCGCCTCATGCCACAGCTCGTCGGCCCAGAACGGGCAGATGGGGGCAAGGACGCTCACGATATCCTTAGCCACGCCGTAGCACAGCGCCTTGTCGCGGGCGGCACCCTCGGTGGCGTTGAGGTAGGCGCTCGCCGCGTTGACGAGCTCCATGACGGCCGAGATGGCGGTGTTGAACTGGCCACGATCGAAGTCCTCGGTGCACTTGGCGATGGTGCGGTGACGCTCGCGATAGAGCTTCATCGCGACCTCGTCGAGCGCGGACTTGTCGAAGGCCACGTTGGCGTCGCCGGACTGGACGAGCTGCCAAACGATACGCCAGGCGCGCTTGATGAAGCGGTTGGCGCCCTCGACGGCCTTGGGATCCCAGTCGAAGTCCTTCTCGGGCGGGGCGATAAACAGGATCGCCAGACGCATGGTGTCGGCGCCGTAGGGCTCGATGACCGAGCTCGGGGGCACGACATTGCCCTTGGACTTGGACATGGTGTCGCCGTTCTCGTCCTTGACCATGCCCTGGCACAGCAGGTTGGTGAAGGGCTCGTCCACACTCAGCAGGCCCAGGTCGCGCAGCGCCTTGGTAAAGAAGCGGCTGTAGAGCAGGTGCAGAATGGCGTGCTCGATGCCGCCGATGTAGTTATCGACGGGCATCCAACGGTCGGCGGCCTCGCGGGAGAAGGGCAGCTCGGTGTTGTGCGGGTCGGTATAGCGCAGGTAATACCAGCTGGAGCAGGTGAAGGTGTCCATGGTATCGGTCTCGCGCTTGGCCGGGCGGCCGCAGACCGGGCAGGTGGTCTCGTAGAACTCCTTGCACTCAGCGAGGGTCTCGCCGGCACCCAGGTCAAGATTCTCGGGCAGCGTCACAGGCAGCTGGTCCTCGGGCACGGGCACGATGCCGCAGTGCTCGCAGTGGATGGCCGGGATGGGGTTGCCCCAATAGCGCTGACGGGAAATGAGCCAGTCGCGCAGACGGAACTCGACCTTGCGACGACCGCAGCCCATGGCCTCGAGGTCGGCCACGATCGCAGCCTCGCCCTCGGAGTGCTTGCCGCCGCGCATGCCGGTGTACTTGCCGGACTGGACGAGCGTACCCTCGGCAGCGTGGGCGCAATCCCAGTCGACGGTCTCGGCATGGAAGGTATCGATGGTCTCACCGTTAGCCTCGACGGCAGCGCGGTCGTCATCGTCCAGGATAATCGGCACGATCGGCAGGTCGTACTTGCGGGCGAACTCAAAGTCGCGCTGGTCGCCACAGGGAACGGCCATGACGGCGCCGGTGCCGTAGTCGGCAACGACATAATCGGCAACCCACACGGGGACCTTCTCGCCGTTCACGGGGTTCACCACGTAACGGCCGGTAAAGGCACCGTGCTTCTCGAGGGTGCCCTGGGCACGCTCGACGGCAGAGATATGCTTGGAGTCCTCGACGATCTTGGTCACGGCCTCCTCGTACTCCGTGCCCTCGACGAGCTCGTGCAGACGAGCGTACTCGGGAGCCAGGACAAAGAAGGAGACACCGAAGAGCGTGTCGGCTCGCGTGGTGAAGACGGTGATCTTACCCTCGTCGCCCTCGATGGGCTCGCCATCCTTGTCGCACAGGGTAAAGTCGACCTCGGCGCCCTCGGAACGACCGATCCAGTTGGCCTGCATCTGCTTGACGCGCTCGGGCCAGCCGGGGAGCTTCTCCAGGTCGTCGAGCAGCTCCTGGGAGTACTCGGTGATCTTGAAGTACCACTGCTCCAGGTCGCGCTTCTCAGGCTCGGTGCCGCAGCGCCAGCACTTGCCCTCGGTGACCTGCTCGTTGGCCAGAACGGTCTTACAAGTGGGACACCAGTTGACCGGGTTCTTCTTCCGGTAGACCAGGCCCTTTTCCCACAACTTCTCAAAGATCCACTGACCCCAACGGTAATAATCGGGGCTGCAGGTCTTGACCATGCGATCCAGATCGTAGGAGAAGCCCATGCGCTTCATCGTGGCGAGCGCCTGGTCCATGTTCTTATACGTCCAGGCGGCAGCCTGCGTGTTGTGCTTGATGGCGGCGTTCTCGGCCGGCAGGCCAAAAGCATCGAAGCCGATGGGGTGAAGCACGTCGTAGCCGCGCATACGGGCCTGACGGGCCATGGCATCGCCGATGGTGTAGTTGCGCGCGTGGCCCATGTGCAGGTCGCCCGACGGATACGGGAACATCTCGAGCACGTACTTCTTGGGCTTGCTGGCGTCGGTGTCGACGGCAAAGAGGTTGGAGTCCTCCCAGGCCTTCATCCACTTGGACTCAATGGCCTGTGCGTCGTAGGCAGGAATCTCGTCCTTATGATCTGTGCAATCGCACATATCAGCTCCTTTAATCTTAGCTGGGGTCGGGCGGCTTAGCTTTATTCGCTACTGCGGACAGTCCTGCGCAAGACGAAGAGCACATTAAGTGCTCTTCTTTGCGTGCGGAACTTGTAGCAAACAAAGCTAAGCCGCCCGACCCTAAGGTTAACTTGACTGATGATAGCAAATACGACAAGCGAGATGCCTGCAACTTGCAGGCATCTCGCTTTATCTAAATAACGTGGTCGTGAATCAACCACTAATTGTTACCCGCCCAAGCATGGTCGGGTTTTCCAAGTGCCGCAGATTGCCGTGAAAGAGGAGCGACGCGTACTTTGGTACGCGAGCGACGGTTTGAACGGCAAGGTGCGGTGCCTGGGAAAGCCGCTTATCGATAAGACACGGACTGCTGAGAATCCTTGACGACAACGTCGTGGGCGCCGCCTTCGACGATGGAAGTGGAACTCACCAGGGTCAGGCGTGCCTTTTCCTGGAGCTCGGGGATCGAGAGGGCGCCGCAGTTGCACATCGTGGACTTGACCTTGTAGAGCGTGCCGCCCACGCCGTCCTTGAGGGAACCGGCGTAGGGAACGTAGGAGTCGACGCCCTCGACGAAGCTGAGCTTCGCGGCGCCGCCCAGGTCGTAACGCTGCCAGTTGCGTGCGCGCGCAGAACCCTCGCCCCAGTACTCCTTCATGTACTGACCGTTCACGTTGACGCGCTCGGTCGGGCTCTCGTCGAAGCGGGCGAAGTAGCGACCCAGCATCATAAAGTCGGCACCCATGGCAAGGGCGAGCGTCATGTGGTAGTCGTAGACGATACCGCCGTCGGAGCACACGGGCACGTAGACGCCGGTCTCCTCGTAGTACTCGTCGCGAGCGCGGCAGACGTCGATCAGCGCGGTGGCCTGGCCACGACCGATACCCTTGGTCTCGCGGGTAATGCAGATGGAACCGCCGCCGATACCGACCTTGATGAAGTCGGCACCGCAGTCGGCCAAAAAGCGGAAGCCCTCGGCATCGACAACGTTACCGGCACCGACCTTGACGTCCTCGCCGTAGTTGGCGCGGATCCACTCGATGGTGCGCTTCTGCCACTCGCTGAAGCCCTCGGAAGAGTCGATGCACAGGACATCGGCACCGGCCTCGATGAGCAGCGGCACGCGCTCGGCATAATCGCGGGTGTTGATACCGGCGCCGACCATGTAGCGCTTGTCGTTATCGAGCAGCTCGTTGGGGTTGGTCTTATGGCTGTCGTAGTCCTTGCGGAAGACGATGCCCATGAGGTGATCGTTGTCGTCGACGATGGGCAGGGCGTTGAGCTTGTTGTCCCAGATGACGTCGTTGGCAACCTTGAGGCTGATGTTCTTGTCGCCCACGATGAGCTGTTCACGCGGGGTCATGAACTCGGAGACCTTCGTCTGGTGGTCATCGCGGCTGGGGCGATAGTCACGGCTGGTGACGATGCCCAAGAGCTTACCCTTGGGAGTACCGTCATCGGTGACCGGCATGGTGGAATGACCGGTCTTCTCCTTGAGCTCGATGACCTGCTCCATGGTCATGTCGGGGGTCAGCGTGGAATCGGACTGAACGAAGCCGGCCTTGTGATCCTTGACGGCCTTGACCATAGCGGCCTCGGACTCGGCACTCTGGGAACCGTAAATGAAGGACAGGCCACCCTCGGTAGCGAGCGCGACACCCATGTCGACGCCCGAGACGGACTGCATGATGGCGGAAACCATGGGGATGTTCAGGGTGATTGCCGGCTTCTCACCGCGCTTAAAGCGGGTTAGCGGCGTCTTAAGAGAGACGTTGTTGGGGATGCACTGCGAGGACGAGTAACCAGGGACCAGCAGATACTCCGAAAACGTGTGGGACTCACCGGGAAAGAACGTAGCCATGTTTCTCCTTTTTCCATGCGACCGGTCGGCTGCAGGCCTCGTAGGACCCAGCCCAACCTTGGGCGCCCAATACTGGCGAATTATCTTAACGCACTTTGACTGCTACAATGCATGATTTAAGAAGAGCACACGAGGGTTTGACGCAGGCTTTGCGTTTACCCAGCAAACACTTTAGCGGGGAGACGTGGGCGTATGAAGTACAAGACGACGGCAAAGTTGGTCATTCAAGCGTGCGACAAGGATTTGCCGGGCGTCTTCGGCCACGGCTGCGTCTTGTTGCTGCAAGGTATCGCCCGCGAGCACTCGCTCAACCGTGCCGCCAAGAGCATGGGTATGGCGTATTCCAAGGCCTGGCGCATCGTGAACGAGGCCGAAGGCCAGCTGGGCTGCAAGCTCATCGAGCGCGACGGAGCCCGCGGATCCACGCTCACGCCGGCCGGCGAGCGCGCCATAGCGGTCTACGAGGAGCTGCAGGCCGACATCAACAACGTCATCGCCACCAAAGCCAACGACCTCATCGCCACCATCAAAGAGTAGCTAACTTGCGAAGGGCGTTGTCTAGGGTGGACGCTACAACCAGGGGATCGTCGGTACCGGCGAAGAGGCGGATGGCGCCCCCCTGCTTACCGCGCGGGGCCGAAAGGCGCGTTGCTGAACCGCCGGCGGGCGACGTGCGGAACTCCCCCGGCAATGTGTCGAACAGCTCACCCGCACTTCGCTCGATAAGGTCAAACTCGACTGCCGGGCCAAAGCCGTGCTCGAGGATTCCCGTTGCAACCGCATGGTCGGGATGCGAGGTCAGCCCGGGATAGCGCACGTTGCGTACCATCTCGTTGGCGGCCAGATACTCGGCCAGCGCACGGGCGCGGTCGAAGTGGGCCTGCATGCGAGCGTCGAGCGAAGACAGCCCCCGCTCCAGCACGTCGGCCTCGTCAGCAGTCAAATCAAGCTTGGCCAAGCCGCAGCCCTCAAGCAGGGCATGCGAGCACTCGGCAGCTGCATCCACACGATGGCGCTTGAGCTGCGAGCGCGCCACCGAGACGGCGACGAGCTTGCGCGGAGCTTCGCCGGCACACACACGGTCGAGTGCCTCGAGCGACAGCGCGGCACCCAGCCGCAGCGAATCGCAGCCAAAAGCCGACGCCACGGTGTTGTCCACAACCAGCAGCGCATGAGCCTCACGCGCCGCCCGACCCAGCGCGCGCAAATCGGGAACACGCAGGCCAAAGCCGCCGATTGAATTCACAAACCACCACAGGTGCGGCACCTCGGCATCAAACGCGGTGGCAAAACCCTCGGACGCGGCGGCAAACGCCGCAACCGACGGCTCCCCCACGAGCACAACGTCGCAGGCATCAAAGCCGCGCGCAAACGCATCGGCAAAGTCATCCGCAAAGGCCACCAGGCGGTCACCGGGACGCACAATTCCCATCAGCGACAGAGCCGCCGGCACATGCGAGGCCGCAACAAGGCACGTTTCACGTGCGCCGGCCCTTACGGCCCAGGCCTTTTCTAACTGTTGCACGTCCACGCGACACCATCCCTTACATAAAACCAAACCAAGACTAGCCCACCCTGGTCGAGAAAACGTCAGCGCAAGCAGCGTCGAGCGGTCCGGCGTTTGTTAGAACGCCGGAACAAAATTAGCCGTGATATTCGCCGTTGTACTGGATGAGCGTCAGGTCCTCAACGCCGTCGAGCGCGCGAATCGCATCGGCGTAGGGCATGTCAACGCCGTCCGAGAACACCTCGACGGCCATTTCGACCTTGTCGCCGCGCATGGTCTTGGACTTAACGGTGAACTTGGTGCGTCCAAACGCGCGAACGATATCATCGCCGGTGGTCTGCCCCGTGTAGTGGATGACCATCATGTACACGCGCGCCTTGTCCTGGTGGCTCGCAAAGCCGGCGATCATCACCACGATCACCACTGCCGTGAGTCCTACGAGCGCATACATGCCGGCGCCCGCCGTAATGCCCGTGGTAATGGCCCAAAACAGATACAACAGGTCGAGCGGGTCCTTGACCGCCGTGCGGTAGCGGACGATAGACAAAGCACCGACCATACCGAGCGAGATGACCACATTCGTCGAGATCGCGAGCGTGACCATGCAGGTGAGCACGCACATGCCCACGAGCGTTACGGCAAAACTGCGCGAATACACCACGCCGGTAAAAAAGCGCTTGTACACGTAATAGATCAGGATGCCCATGGCGAGCGCCACGAGCAGTGACAGGCCGATCTTGGCAGGGTCGACCTGACCAAACGCCTCCAAGACGGAGTTCTTAAAAAAGTCCCTGGTGCTCATGGTCTAAATATCCCCTCGGTTCTCAAAATCCGATTCCCAGTAATTAAATCCGCGCAGGTAGGCGGTCTTTTCGTAACACAGGCAGTACTTGGAGACCGCCGTAAGCTCGGCCGCACCTGGCGGCACCATATCGCGCACCAGCTGCGGGCAAAACTCGGTAAACTTGACCTCCATCACCAGCTTGCCGGGCTCCAGCACGGGCAACGCGGGCAACGTCGCGTCAAAGATGTCAAAGCTCCTCACCGCCGCACGCACGTTGCTATCAAAGGTAATGCGCACGGTTCCCTCGTCCATCACCCACGGCTCGCGCTCGTAGTCCACGATGGTCCGCGGGCGCATCATATTGCAGATGCACTCGATGTAGAACTCGCGACAGAGTGGATAGGGGCTCCTCAGCAAAAAGTCGTAGTCGCCGGCCAGAATCTGCTCAAACTCGCCACGCGTGAGTGGCGCGTCCTCCTTGTAGATCCAGCTGCCGTACTTCTTTTTGCGCTCGAGCTTAATCACCTTGTCGCTGCCGTTATAGATGCGCACGCGATACTTTTTGCGCATGAGATTACCGGCGTCTTTTTCCTCGTAGGCCGAGTTGCAGTAGTCGTCAAAGTACAAGCTGCGAATGGTGTAACCACCCGCCCGCGCATACTTGTCCAGTTTAAAAACCGGCGCCATGCGGCAGGCAAGCGCAGCGTGCTCGCCCTCGTTAATGAGATATTTGAGCTCGTGGCGGTAACGCTCCTGCGTTGCACACACAGGCGGAGTCGCCAAGCGCTCAAGCAGCGCGCTAACCCTCCTCATACGTGTCCTCCACGACCTTACCGCCGTCTTGCACGTAAAAACACTTCATGCCGTAGTGCTTGCCGTCATCGGTCACATAGTAGTCAAACGCATCTTGCGTATAGCCGTCTGAGTTGGTGGCACGCACGCGCATAAAATACTGGCCGGCATCGGGCGCATCGCAGGTCACCTCGGGAAGTAGCACGTCCTCGGCCTTAAAAAGCACGTCGCTTATGGCATAGTCGCGCGCCAGCTCCACGGTATAGCGAATGTCACGCGCCTTAAAGTCGTAGGACGCATCCCAGTTAATGCGCAGCTTACCGTTATCGATCTGCGGCACGCCAATGTAGAACGGCATGGGCTTTTTAAAACTCTCGCGAAAGCTCTTGTAGTTCTCCTCGATCTCGGAGGGAATCGCCGCGGCAATCCGCTCGTATTCGTCCTTGGTGACAGGCAGATTGTCGATATCGGGCGAAGCAAAGACCAGGGATTCAGTCACTTCGCGATAATGTCTAATCATCTTGGCCAGGCGCGCCTCGGTCATATACGAGCGCAGGTCCTTTACGGCGCGGTCGAGTTCGCTGCGAAACGATTTGCTACGCAGTGCACGATTGAATAGCACGTTGCCCCAGTAGTTGCTTACGCCGCGCTCCCAGCTCGCATAGTCCGAGAACCCGGCAAGAGAAAGCTCCAGCTTGCGCAGCATACCGTCGTTGTCCCAATCGAGGATGTACCACGTATTGGAGTTGAGCGGGCTGTACAGATAACAGTTACGGTTCTGAGTATCGCAGTTGCCCGTCAGGATCTGAAACGCCAGCCAATAGACCAGATTCTCGGTATCAAAGTAGGTGTCGAGCACGTTATCGATCTTTTGCGATTCGTCGTTGAGCGCATCAAGCATCTCGATGAGCTTGGTGTGGTCCGAATCGCCCTTAATCTCGAGCATGCCCTCGAAGTTTGCCTGGTTGTAGTCGGGATCGTCGGCAAGCTTAATGGTGTCCTCGTAGCGATGGAAATCAAAGCTGTTCACCTTGTACAGGTGCCCGCTCTTATCCAGACCGTGAGCTTTGAGCGCCGTCTTGTTGAGCTGCTCCACCTGCGTGAACAGACCGTAGTCCTCAAAGGTATCGTTGGACTTTTCGGTCTGGTCGCACACCCACAGATGCACAAACTGCGTGCGCAAGCCCATCATCTGGGGAATCCCACGGATGAGGTCATAAGCCATCTTGTTACGAAAACGCATACCCTCGCCCATGTGCTTATTAAGCGCAATCGCGCGCTGCTGGCGCCAGGTACCCTTGCTTTTTTGAGCTCTACCTTGTAATTCTTTTGCGAGTTCATGCTCGACGTCTGGCCGCGCACCTGCACGGTAGCATTGGGCGCTTCCTCGCCATAGCCCACTTCACCAGCAACGGGACCGTCCTCGTCACCCGCCTGCAGCAGGCCCATAACCTGATAGCGCGTCACGCCCATGTCGGCATAGTCGTAGACCGAGTACGTATTGATCTCGGCCCAGCTATGATCGGTATTCTCAGAGCTGTTGCCGCGCGAGACCGTCAAGTACATGGTCACAATGCCCGAGTCGTCGTAGGCCTCGTACAGCTCACCCTTATCGCGAAGGTGCTTGGTCCCGCTAGACGCATCGGCCTTTTTAATCTTGCCCTGCTTCTTGGTCTTTTTGGTCGAGGTTTCGTCCTGCGAAGAGCAGCCCGAAAGCAGCAATGCGCCGGCAGCCGCC
>URNQ01000040.1 GCA_900549245.1 uncultured Collinsella sp. | reverse complement strand
TAGCCTCATCAACCGATTTGGCCTCGATCCCAAGGCAAAGGTCAAGGACCTCTCCCGCGGTATGGGCATGAAGCTGCAACTTGTCTGCGCACTCAGTCACAAGGCCGAACTGCTCGTTTTGGACGAAGCCACCGCGGGCCTCGATCCCATGGCACGCGAGGAACTGCTCGATGAGCTGCTTGCTTTTGTCGCCGACGGCCAGCACAGCGTGCTGCTCTCGAGCCACATTACATCCGACCTCGATCGCGCCGCCGACCGCGTCATCTGCATCGATAACGGTTCGATTGTGTTTGACCTGCCGCGCGAGGACATTACCGACCGAGCCGGGATCGCCCACTGCACCCAAGCGCAGGCCGCCGAGTTTATGGCTTGCGTCGAAGGCGCCCGTGCCGTCCACCACGCCTACAGCGTGGACGTGCTCGTGCCCAACCGTCGCGATACGCTCGAGGCCTTTCCCGAGATTCCCTGCGATCGGGCAACCATTGATGACTATCTTCGCCTCATGCTGAAAGGGGCTTCGAAATGAAACGCGCCTTTATGTCCGAGCTCGCCATCGTTCGTACGCTCATCCCGAGCATCACGGGCGTCGGCCTATTCATCTTTGTCGTGCTGACCCTTGCCAACGCGTCGGATGGCGATTCCGGCATGAGCGCCGGCGCCTGTGCGGTCAGCGCAATGTCGCCCATCATAATCATGAACTCGCTAGCTGGCTACGATAACCAAAACGGCTGGGAGCGTTATCGAGCAACGTTGCCCTTCTCGCGCAAAGACATTATTTGCGCACGCTACCTGTGCATCGTTGTCTTCTCGGCCATCATGGCCTGCGCCGCCGTGCTTTTGAACATCATCGCCCTTCCGTTCTTCAACAGCGCGGGCGCGGCCTCGACAGGACAAACCATCTTTGAGATCGCAATTGCCTCGACAGCATCGATGCTCATCTCCCTCATGATGGTGTTCTTGGCACAGCCGCTGTTCTTCCGATTTGGACACATGGAGGCACTGCGCCTATCCGTTGGCCTGTTTGCCCTACTCGGATGCCTTACCATGGCAGCGCTGAGCTCCTCCAACCCCATCAGCAGCTGGCTTATGTCGATTGCCGGGGCGAATCCCGATCCTGCCGTCCTTGGCTGTCTGTGTGCAGGAATTGCCGTACTGGCGCTCGCACTATGCGCAATCAGCTGCACCGTCAGCACCAAGGTTTATCGAGTACGCGATCTGTAGCCACACGAGCCTCAATCCGCGAAGGACGCGATCGCCCCCCCTCCCCGCAAATCCGTGGCAAAGGGCATGTCCCCGGCGTGCGCCACTGTACTACTTGCGCAGCGGCTTGGGCAGTGGAATGCCGGCGGCGATGACGGCCGCGATGATCATGCAGACGATACCCTTGAGTGGGAAGCACATGAGCAGCAGGCCCACGACCATGACCGGCTGACGCATGACCGCACCCATCGTCGATGCCGTGCAGACGGCGACGCAAAAGACCGGATCTGCGCCGGTGAGGATGGCAAGGCCATAGCCCAGGCTTACGCCCGAGAAGATAACCGGGAAGAAGTGACCGCCGCGCCAACCAAGGTTGATGAGGGCGGGCGTCAGCATGGCCTTAACAAGACCGGTCGCGATAAGCACGCCAGCGGGAATGGTCAGATGGGTTTCCATGAGCACGTCGGCCTGGGTCTCGCCGGCAAACATGGTATAGGGCAGGACCGTGCCACAGATGGCGAGTGCCAAACCGGCCAGCATGGCCTTGACGACAGGACGCTCCCCTATTGCATGGGACAGTGTCTCGCTTGCATGCTCAGAGACAAAGTACAGCCAGCCGCAGACGGTGCCGATCAACGACAGAGGGACGAGCCAGGTAAGCTCTAGGTTGCCCACCTCGGCGGACTCGAACCTGGGCATGCCCATGCCGCCGCCCACAAGCTGTCCAAGCAGCAGGTAGGTGCCCAGACCGCCGGCAATCGCAATACCGTAGACCACCGTCTTTTGCGCCTTGGGCAGCTTGATGGTGATCTCGCCGGACGCGGACTCATCGTCGGCGTCTTCACCCTGGCCGTCGGTGCTACCGGCAAGCGGCGCCACAAAGCCAAAGACGGGCGCGGTAAAGAGCGCCGTCAGGGCAGCCTGGGTGCCCAGCAACGTGAGCTCCCTAAACTCGGCGCCAAAGCGACGCATGCGGTCGCCGACCCAGCTGCACAGACCGGCGATAACGCCGGTCAGGCCGGCCTCCGGTCCAATGCTTCCGCCAAACAGCAGCGGCAGCAATGCCGCGAGCGAAAGCTTGCCCAGGTTGTCGTACGGGTAGCGCCCGTCTTGCTTAACCTTAGCCATCACCTGGTTGAGGTCATCGGTCTTGGTGCCTGTCATCTTTTCGTACAGACCGATTAACAGGCCGCCCAGCAGGCAGACAAAAAACGGGTACGGCAGAAAGCCAAACGGGCCGCTGGCAAGCTCGGGCGAAGCGACGCCCAGCGCGTGCGGAATCTCGGTCCATAGATAGTCGATACCGTGCTCCATCGCAAAAAAGAACAGCCAGACCGCGGCACCCGCGAGTGCACCGGTTACGGCAACGCTGACCAAAAACAGCGCTCGGTTCGTGGGTTTGGCAAGGTTATCCATCGGGTCCTCCCGCGGTCAAAGTCGACATAGTTACGTTTTATTGTAGAGCGGGCGTTGCCCGAACGAGCCAACCATCTGCGCTGCAAACGGCACCATTGGGAGCCATAGTGGGGCAGGCTCAAGACTTATCCGTTGATAATCGAGGCAATCTCGCGCAAATCGTCGGCAAAGTAGATGCCGTGCTGGCGCCTCGGGCTCGAAAGCCCTTTATCAATCATGTGCCCGAGCAGCGCCTTGAGGTCGTTGTAGTAACCGTCCAGGTTATACAGGATGCACGGAGCACTCAGGTGCCCCAACGACACCGCGGACATGACCTCGGCAATCTCCTCAAGCGTGCCCGTCCCGCCCGGAAATGCGATGAACGCATCGCCGAGCTCGATCATCTTGGCTTTGCGCTCGGCCATGTCGCTCGTCACGATGAGGTCGTCAATACCGTCGTGTTGAAACTCTGCCTCGATAAAAAAGCTCGGCTCAACGCCCGTCACATGCCCGCCAGCATCGAGCACGCTATCGGCAAGCGCGCCCATCAGACCCGACTTGGAGCCGCCGTATACCAGCGCGTGGCCATTGGAGCCAATCCACGTGCCGAGCTCTCGCACTGCAGGCAGAAACGCCGGGTCGTTGCCGACGCTCGCGCCCAGGTACACCGTGATGTTCATATGCAATCCCCCTCGTCGTGACGCGCGGCACCCGTTCTATCGTTGCCGGCGACGATACTCGCGCACGCGACGCGAAAGATCGGCAAGCTCGTCGCGATCGAGCTCTTCCAAATGCTCAAGATCGTCCATAAAGCGTGCCATGGTGTCCTTTTGACGCATCTTGATAAGCGTATTGCAGTAGTTCACCGCCACGCCCGTGAGCATGGCGATGTAGAAGATGCTGATGACGCTCAGAATGACGGTAATGGCGCGGGCAACCGGTGTCTCGGCAGGAATGTCACCAAAGCCGATGGTCGAGACCGTCTCAAAGCTAAACCAGAGACCGTCGCCAAACGTAAGGGACGTGGGCTCGGACAGCCAGACGGCAGTCGAGCACAGCAGGTAAAAGATTAGAAACAGGCCCGTGATGCGCGCAAAGCCAGCCTGTCGCAGCACATCGGCAAGCGTCCTCAACCTGTTCATCGCGACCCCTTTCCCAGACGCCCAATCTCGTTCGCTCGGTATTGTCCCACGCCTCCCCCGCAAACGAAACTAGTCATTGGGAACTAGTCATTGGGGACGTTCTTAAATGACTAGTCAAACAAGAACGTCCCCAATGACTAGTCGTTTAAGAACGTCCCCGATGACTGCCGGGCGGGACCGTTTAGCGGTGCAGCTGCCGGATGGGCAGGCTGAGCTGGTATCCTTATGCGGTAATGTCTCGATTCGTTAGGATTGCATGTGAGAGCTGCCACTGTCCTTCGTTCAGTTATATATCGCACCCTGGCCGTCGCGCTTGCCGCGCTCGTCGTACTGAGCACCATCATGCCCGCCCCCGCCTATGCCGCCAATACCGATCAGCAAGTCAAGACGGTCCGCGTCGGCTGGCTCGTCAACAACGAGGGCTTCCAGAACGGCACCCCCGGCGAGCGTCTCTCGGGATGGGGTTACGAGTACCTCCAGACCCTTTCGTACTACACGCCCGGCTGGCGGTACGAATACGTCTCCGGCACCTTCACCGAGCTTATGGACATGCTCGAGGCAGGCGAAATCGACCTCATACCCAACATCTCCTACTCCGAGGAACGCGCCCAAAAGCTGCTCTTTTCCTCGAACCCCGAGGGCACCGAGCGCTACTACATCTACGCCAAGCCCGATCGCAACGATCTGGCCAAGGGTGACCCCCAAGCGCTCCAAGGCCTTACCATCGGCTACAACCCCGACGTTATGCAAACCTTCGTTGGCCAGCAGTGGCTCGCCAACGAAGGCATTACCTGCACCTATAAAGAAATCGACACTGGCGGTGCCCTCTTTGCCGCGCTCGCAAACGGCGAGGTCGATGCCGTCATCATGAACGACACCATTTCGTCGCCCGAGGCGTCGCCCATGTTCTACGTCGGTTCGAGCGACTACTACTTTGCTGTCCCCAAAAGCCGCCCCGACCTGATGGACGACATCAATGCCGCCATGACGGCAATCGCCCGCGTCAACCCACGCTATATCGACGAAGTCAAATCTAACTACTCGGCCCAAAACAGCGGTTCATCATCGCTCAACGGTTCCGAACGTTCCTGGCTCAAAGCAAATGACAACACCATCACACTCGGCTACATTACGGGCAAACTCCCCTACTGCAACGAAGACGAAGACGGCAAAATGGAAGGCTCGCTCGCATCGCTTGCGACGACGTTGCACGATAAATTTGGCATTACGGTCAAAACCGTCGCCTTTGATAGCTACAAGATGATGTCAAAGGCCCTGTCAGAGGGAAGCATAGACGTTGCGCTGCCGGCATACCGAGATTACTGGTTTGCCGAGCAATCAGGCGTTGTGCAGTCGGTATCGTTGGGGACCATGTCCCTCACCGCCATCCACACCGGCAGTAACCTGAAAAAAGACCTTCAGAACATCGCCTGTACCAAATCATCGTTTGTCAACCGAAATGCACTTGAAAGTCTATTCCCCACAGCGACCGTAACCGAATACCAATCCGACGATGAAGCGTTCGACGCCCTCAGGAAGGGAACGGCGCGCTGCATCGTCGCTCCCAGTTCACGCGTAAAAACCATCGGTGACCGTTATGATCTCGAGGACTGCGAGACGGTCGAGCTCCCTGACACCTGTGACCTCGCGTGCTTGATGTCGCGCGGCAAGCCCGAACTGCTGGGAATCATCAACAAGGGCATCATCAATGCCGGAGAATCGCTCTCCGCAAGTAATTACTCCTCCACGTCGTACACGGCCCAGGAATCCAACACGCTTCAATTCCTTTATCGCAACCGCACCGCCATTGCAGCTACCCTCATCGGTATGTTGTCGGTCGGCATCGTCCTGCTCATCTGGGCGCTCGTGCGCGCTCGAACCGAGCGCAAAAAAGCCGATGCTGCCAACGCCGCTAAGACGGCATTCCTCACGCGCATGAGCCACGACATCCGTACGCCGCTCAACGGTATCCTGGGCCTTATCGAAATTGAAGAATTGAAGGAAGGCGATATGCAAGTCGCCCGCGAGAGCCGTGCCAAGGCGCGCGTTGCCGCCAATCACCTGCTCTCGCTGATCAACGACATCCTCGAGATGGGAAAAATCGAAGACCGCAAGCTAACACTGGAACATGCGCCTTTTAACCTCAAAGAGCTTTGTGATGATACGCTGGTGCTGTGCAAGCTCCGCGCGTCCAGTAACGGCATCACAATGCAGGACAATAGTCTGCCGTACGCCACGGGGCCATACGTAATCGGCAGTCCCACCCATATCCGACAGGTCATGATCAACCTGTTAGACAACAGCATTAAGTACAACAAGCACGGCGGCTCCGTCACCTTTAGTTCACAGACCAAGCCACTCGATAACGGGCGCGCGCTCTTTTGCTTTAGCGTTTCGGATACCGGCATTGGCATGGCTCCCGAGTTTTTAAAGCATATCTATGAGCCGTTTGCCCAAGAAGGTGACGATGCGCGCAGCAAGTTCCAAGGAACCGGCATGGGCATGCCAATCGTCAAGTCGCTTATTGAACTGATGGGCGGTACGATTGAGATTTCGAGTGAGGTTGGCGTGGGGAGTACGTTCAACGTCCAGATTCCGCTCGATATCGACAAGAACCCTCAGGCGCGGGCAGATACGGTCGAGAGGGTGCTCGACTGCTCGCTCGCCGACATGAACGTGTTGCTCGCCGAAGACAACGAATTGAATGCCGAGATTGCCCAGACGCTGCTAGAATCCGAGGGCGTCGTGGTCACCCGCGCCGCCAATGGCAACGAAGTCGTCGATCTGTACCTGTCACATCCCGCCGGCAGCTTCGATGCGATTCTGATGGACATCATGATGCCGGGCATGGACGGCTATGAGGCAACCCGCGCGATTCGTCTGAGCGAGAAGGTCGATGCAGCCGATATCCCCATCATCGCGCTCACCGCCAACGCCTTTGCCGAGGACGCCAAGGCGGCACACGATGCCGGCATGAACGCCCATCTGTCCAAACCGCTCGACTTTAACAAGCTCAAAAACATACTCGCCCGCATCAAGAAAAACGGATCCGTTTCGCTATAGTTTGTGCTCAACCGCCACGCACGACCAGAAAGGAAACCAACGATGTTTAGGCCCTTACGTCGAAAGAAACGCGCCATCACTGACGAGGAAGCGCGCGAACTGCTCGCTACCTGCAAGCGCGGTGTCTTTGCCGTCAACGGCGACGATGGCTACCCGTACGCCATTCCCGTCAACTACTTCTTTGACGCCGAGCACGACAAGATTTATTTCCATGGCGCCAAGGCTGGCCACAAGGTCGACGCACTCAAGCGCGATGACAAGGTCTGCTTTACCGTTTACGGCAACGAGTGGTACCAGGACGGTGACTGGGCTCCCTACGTTATGAGTACCGTGGTCTTTGGCCGTTGTCGCCTGGCGAATGACACCCCCGCGTTTATCGAGGACAAAGTCCGCCAGCTCGCGCTTAAGTACTACCCTTCTGCCGAAGAAGTCGAAGAGGAAATCGCCAAGGACATTAAGGGCGTCCAGCTCTACGAGATTACGATTGAGCATCTCTGCGGCAAGCAGATTCAGGAAAAGTAAGCCCCTCAGCAGGCCTCATCAATAACAATATGGCCTGGTTCCAACCCACCTTGGAACCAGGCCATATGCTTATAGAGCGTCGGCGGCTATGTGCGCAAGCGCCTCAATGAGCTCCTGCGAGCTCACGGGTTTACTCAGGTGCGCGTTCATGCCCGCCTCACGCGAAAGCCTGCGGTCGTCGGCAAAGGCGTTGGCGCTCACGGCGATAATCGGCGTGGTCGCGGCATCCTCGCGATCGAGTGCTCGAATCTGACGTGTGGCCTCAAGGCCATCGATGCCCGGCATCATGATGTCCATCAACACCACGTCGTACTCGTGCGGCACGCTCGCGGCAAACATCTCGACGGCAGACTCACCATCCCTAGCGTGTGTCACGACGGCACCGGCACGGCTGAGCGTAAACTGCGCGATCTCGGCATTCAGATCGTTATCCTCTACGAGCAAAACGCGCAAGCCCTGGAGTGCATCGCCGTCTCCCGCGTCCACGCGCACAGCCTGAGGAATCTCGGAGCGCTTGCATTTCTCGAACGGCAGGCGGATGGTAAACGTCGTCCCCTGCCCCAAGACGCTCGTAAAACTCATGGTTCCGCCCATAAGCTCGACCAACTGTTTTGCGATAGGCGCGCCCAGGCCAGTTCCCGATGAAGCGCCTTCCACCTGTTGCCCCTCACGGCAAAACGGCTCGTAGAGGCGCTGTTGGAACTCCTCGCTCATGCCAATACCGTTGTCGGCGATCGTGTATTCATAGACGGGGACGCCATCCGCTGGCTCCACCTCGCGGCACACCAGGCGAACATAGCCGCCCTGGCGGTTGTACTTGACGGCATTGCCGGCAATATTGAGCAACAAGCGCTTGAGGTGCGTCACGCTCACCCGCGCATAGGGATGATTAAGCGTCTGCTGGTCGCAGATAATTGTCACCAGACGCTCCTCGGCCTGGCGCTCCAGAATATCGCGCACTTCACAGTTGAGGGCCACCAAATTTGTGGGTACGAGGTTCAGGTCGACCTGGCCGCTCTCCAGGCGACTCATATCCAGGGCCTCGTTGGCAAGGTCGAGCAGCAGTCCCGATGCCGTCCAGATCTTTGAGCGGCACTCAGTCTGCTTTTGCAGATCGTCCGCATTGGCATCGCCAACCTCGACCATGCCGCGAATGCCGTTGATGGGCGTGCGCAGATCGTGGCTCATGCGACGCAAAAACTCCGTCTTTGCCGAGTTGGCAGACGAGGCCTCACACGCCGCCTTTGCCAGCTTGTCGCCATAGTCGCGCTCCTGCTGCAGCAAGTCCGTCAAACGTCGACGATCAGCGCGGCGACGCACCGTCACAACAACGGCTATAACACCGCCGTAGAGCACCAGCACGCCGGCGGCAACAGCCGCGGCGACCTCAAAGTAGCGCTGCGCCGAGGCATAGGTGTACACATAGAATTTGTGCGCTTTTCCAAATGTGCCCAAATACCACTCGCCGTCGGCGTTAACCAATCTAACCTTACCAGCCAGGCATCGATCCTTAATACCGTCGACAATAAAGACATCCGTCGCAGGCAGATCGAACACGCCCAATACGGTGGGTTCAACGGCATTGGTCGCAACGACCTTGCCGTCGCTTTCGATCACGATATTGCCGCTATCGATGGTTTCATAGCCATCAAGCAAGCTCTGCAGTTTGAGTGTATTGCTTGCAACCGCTTTCGCGCTCTGATGCCTTACCGCGATAACGATGCCCTCGCCATCCTGCCGAGTCACGCAGCCAATGTCTGCGACCGAATCATCCGCAAGCGTGATGCGGGCAGTATAGGACTTAAGCGGATGAGTTGCCACCTCAAGCACGGGTGATTCTTTGAGATACGTAGCGAGCGACCCGTAGTCCACATCGCCCGTCGAGGACTCGGACACCAAATTGCCCGATGCGTCCGTCACGATCAGCGCGCTCACGTTGAACTGGTCGGCGTATTGCTCCAGCATGGCGTTATCCACCGAACCGTCGCGCTCCATATCGCGGGCAGCCTCTCCGGCGATCTCCATAACGCGAATCAGGTTTTTGGTCGTATAGGCGCTGTTGAATGCATCGTAGGAAAGGCTCTGCGTCGCCACGTAATCGACAACGTCGGCAAAGCGCTGCTCGGCTTGGGCCGTCGTGTAATCGTAGCTCATCATGCCGGCAACAACCGAGAGCGCTATCCCCAGCAGAGCGACAAGGAGCCATGCCCCTGTCGAACGATTGTCCCGCTCCTGAGCGGCGTGGTCGGGCGCATCGATCATGACAGGCCCTCCATATTCAAAAATGGCGAAGGGTCATCGAAGTACTTTGACACCAGGCGTTCCATGGTGCCATCGGCAAGCATTTCTTGGTAGGCATGAGTGAGCTTGACGTCGATGCCACGCGTATCGTTGATATCGAAAGCGGTGCCCAAACCAACCTCTAGCAGCGGCTCATCCAAAATGCGATATGTCACACCATAGTCTTTTTCGTAGGTGAGGAACGAGGACTCATGCGCGGCGATAGCGTCGACCAGGCCCTCGACGAGCGCCGGGTTCAGGTATGAACCGTCCGAAAAGCTGTAGAGTTCCTTGATCTGCGGAACGTTTTCATTTATGCGATTGAGCAAAATGTCCTCGGGCTTGGTGGTGGACTGAACCGCCACGATCTTATCCTCAAGATCGGCAAGCGTGTAGATATCGCTCTGGGGATCGACCGCGACCACCTGGCGGCTCGCAAGGTACGGGCCGGCCCAACGATATTCGTTTTCGCGACCCGTCATACTAAAGCTGCCCATGACACAATCGAGTTCGCCGCTCGCCAGCAGCTCCTTCTTCTTTTCCCAGTCGATCAGCTGGTATTTTGGCTTGTAACCAATGCGAGTCAAAGCCTCGGTCAATATCTCGACATCCAGGCCAACGATATCGCCGTACTCGTCGGTATACACAAACGGTGGATAGAGGTCGCTGCCGACGTTGAGCGTCTTAAGGTTGTCGTCTTTGGCCTGCGAGGCATCCAGGCCTTCTAATGCAGACGTCGAGGCTCTGCCATTCGACCCGGAACAGCCGGCTATCGCTACGACAAAGGCGCACGCTACCGCAAGCGCAACAAACAACGAAATGGCAACCGAGCGACGGGACCTTTTCATCGAGCTCCATACGATCCTGTTTACAGACTGAAATGGTAAAAAATAATAGCAAACAAAACCACACGAGTGCCCAATGGCTACAGACGTTTTACCATGTGGGGCCTTCCAGCCGACTTGGCAGAAGGCCCCGCATGCAGTGCTCACTTACCGTGCATTAAAAACGTAGCGGTCCAGGCGGTCGCACGCTTCCTTTACGCGCGAAAGCGGCAGCGCCAGATTCACGCGAATGTGGCAGGGCCCGTGGAACGGGCGGCCGTCCTGATATCCCACGCCCACGCGCGCCCCCTCGTCGAGCAGCCACTGAATATCGCGGCCATGCTCGCGACACCACTCGGTGAAGTCCAGAAACACCATGTACGTGCCCTGCGGACGCGAATAGGACACGCCCTCAAAATGCCCGTCCACGTAATCGCAGAAGTACTCGATATTGCCGGCAAGCACCTGGTTGAGCTCGTCCACCCACTCGTAGCCCTGCGGCTGGCAGGCACCGATAAGCGCATGCATGGAGGGGACGATTGCGTGG
>URNQ01000039.1 GCA_900549245.1 uncultured Collinsella sp. | reverse complement strand
ACCCATATATGCAGCGACTTGGCCTGCGTGCGCGTCGGGGCGTCGTGGAACTACGTCTGCCTGCTCGTCGACCTCTGCAACGGGGAGATCGTCGGCCACTCCGAAGGACCGAGGAGGGACGCGCGAGCTCCGAGCCAAGCTCTTGGATTACGTGCACTGGTACAACAACTTCAGGATCCACTCGACGCTGGGCTACATGTCGCCGGTCGAGTTCAGGGAGGCGGGGCCGTCCCTCCCGGAATCGTCCAAATAAGTGTTGCCAATCCATAGCCAATCCAGCCATCATCTTCGCGAAGGCGGACGTCAGGAAAAGCTCGGCTTGAGCTCGGTCGGACGCGGTCTGTGGGGCATCATTCAGGCTCAGGGGGTCTCCTTGTCTTCTTCGGTCGCAACCTGAATGATAGGGACGGCCCCTTCTCTCTTTCCCCTTCGTTTTCGACGCGTCACCCTCTCGGCGGGCTTAAGGCCCGCGCTCGCGGGTGCAGGGGCTACGCCCAAACCCCAAAAACGTAACGCCGTGCTCGAAGCGTTTCCGGACGTCAGCGTAATCTCAAATCCCGTTCGTCAACTCATGGGCAAGCCACCTGAGACTACTCATTTCTCCTACTGGCAATGAAGACCTGCGACCTGCAGTTTTGCAAACTGCTTGAAAGCCACCTGCGTTGATTCACTTCCTATTGCAGCTGGCGGCTTGCACGCGAAAAGGCATTTAAGTTTCAAAACGGGCGTTTTCGGCGCTATCGAGCCTCCAAAGGCATCCCGCCGCGCCCTTTGGGACAAAAACAAAAACTCAAAGCCCTGAGTTCGAAAATAGTTTTTGGAGTTGTCCCGACTTTTGTCCCCGAAGCCGACGAAACGCGACAGGGTGTCACCTGGCGGCACTCGATTCGAGACGGCACCGAAAACTGGATGCAACCGGAATGACAGGACGGCAGAACCGAAGCCATCGAGTGGGGATAGAAAAAGGCCCGGGTGCCGTGGCATCCGGGCCTTTGCTAGCAACTTGATGTTGCGGACAGCTTAGAACTTGTGGCCGCACTTCTTGCAGACGCGCAGCTTGTTCTTGCCGTCCTTCTCGTGACCGACGCGGGTAACCTTACCGCACTCGGGGCAGACGAGATTGACGTTGGAGGCGTCGATGGGAGCCTCCTGCGAAACGATGCCGCCCTGCTGGTTGGCAGCGTTGGGCTTGACGGCCTTCTTGACGACCGAAACGCCCTCGACAACGACCTTGTTCTCGGCGGGGAGAGCACGCAGGACAACGCCCTGCTTGCCGCGATCCTTACCAGAGAGAACCTGGACCTTATCGCCCTTCTTGATATACATATATCTCCCCTAACTACAGGGTCTCGGGAGCGAGCGAGACGATCTTCATGTACTTCTTGTCACGAAGCTCGCGAGCGACGGGCCCGAAGATACGGGTGCCGACGGGCGAACCATCGTTGTTGATGACAACGCAGGCGTTCTCATCAAAGCGAATGTAGGAGCCATCCTTGCGGCGGATCTCCTTAACGGTGCGAACGACGACGCAACGGACAACGTCCTTCTTCTTGACGTTGGCGCCAGGGGTAGCCTCCTGGACAGCACCGATGAACACATCGCCGATGCCTGCATAACGACGCTTGGAACCGCCAAGCACCTTGATGCAGCGAATCTTGCGAGCGCCGGAGTTGTCGGCGACGTTCAGCATGGTTTGCATCTGAATCATGGTAGATGTTCCTCCGAACTAAGAACCGAAGAGAGGTGCGCAGCCTTTATACGGCCCGTGGTATGCAAGCCAGACATACGCACATCTTCGGAAACGTACAAGTCGTAAGAGCGACTGCTTATTTAGCGCGCTCGACGACCTCGATGAGGCGCCAACGCTTCATCTTGGACATAGGACGGGTCTCCATAACGCGGACGGTATCGCCCACGCCAGCCGTGCACTCCTCGTCGTGAGCGTGCAGCTTCTTGGAGCTGGTCATCATCTTGCCGTACTTGGGATGACGCTTGCGCTCGGTGATGGTGACAACAATGGTCTTGGCACCGGAGACGGAGGTAACGACACCCGTACGGACCTTACGCGAGTTACGCGAATCAGTCATGTTCTCTCCTTAGGTCCTACTCGGCGACAGCGGACTTCTCCGCTGCGATCTCGCGGGCGCGCTGCTCCGTGAGGACGCGAGCGATGTCCTTCTTCACGGTGTTGACGCGAGCGGTGTTGTCCAGCTGGCTGGTGGCCATCTGGAAACGAAGGTTAAAGAGCTCGGCGCGCATTTCCTTCAGCTTCTCAACGAGCTGAGCGTCCGAGAGCTCACGAATCTCTGCGGGCTTCATTAGTTCTCCTCCTTGGCGGCGGCGGCGTCCTCAGCAGCCCACTTGGCCTCGAGAGCGGCCTCCTCAGCCATCTCCTTCTCGATGCGCTGCTCAGCGTTCTTAGCAGCAACAATCTTGGTCTTGATGGGAAGCTTGTGCTGTGCAAGACGCAGAGCCTCGCGAGCGACCTCCTCGGGCACGCCCTTGACCTCGAACATGATGCGGCCGGGCTTGACGACGGCCACCCACTCCTCGGGGTTACCCTTACCAGAACCCATGCGAGTCTCGGCAGGCTTCTTGGTGATGGGCTTATCGGGGAAGATCGTGATGTAGACACGACCGCCACGCTTCATGTAGCGGGTCATGGCAATACGAGCGGCCTCGATCTGACGGTTGGTGATCCAATGGGCCTCGAGAGCCTGGATACCAAACTCGCCGAAATGCAGCTCGGTATTACCCTTGGCCTGGCCCTTCATGGAGCCACGCTGCACCTTGCGGTGAAGAATACGCTTAGGGGCAAGCACTACTGACCCCTCCTCTCGGAGTTACGACGACGAGGACGGGAAGAGCCCTCGAGTGCAGGGTTGGGAACAGGCTGGCCCGGGAGCTTCTCGCCCAGGTAGATCCAGACCTTCACGCCGCAAGCGCCCATGGTGGTGCTGGCGACAGCCGTGCCGTAGTCGATCTTGGCACGGAGGGTGTGCAGAGGCACGCGACCCTCACGGTACCACTCACGACGGCCCATCTCGGCACCGCCGAGACGACCGGAGCACTGGATACGGATGCCCTTAGCGCCGGCCTTGCGAGCAGACTGGACAGCCTTGCGCATAGCGCGACGGAAGGCAACGCGGCCCTCGAGCTGCTCGGCGATAGACTGAGCAACGAGGTTGGCGTCGAGCTCGGGGCGCTTGATCTCGACAACGTCGACGGAGAGCTGGCCCTTGGAGACGCCAGCGACCTTCTCGAGCTCGGTGCGGAGGGTATCGATCTCGGCACCCTTCTTACCGATGACAACGCCGGGGCGAGCGGTGAGGATGATGACCTTCACCTTGTCGCCAGCGCGCTCGATCTCGACGCGGGAGACAGCTGCGCGGGAAAGACGCTTCTCGAGGTACTTGCGGATCTCGAGATCGTTACCGAGGGTCTTAGCGTAATCCTTCTCTGCGAACCAGCGGGAGCGCCAGTTCTCGGTGATGCCAAGACGGAAGCCGGTGGGGTAGACTTTCTGACCCATACAGCTTTACGCCTCCTTTCGAGGAGCAACGACGACGGTGATGTGGGAAGTACGCTTCAGAATGCGAGAAGCGGAACCCTTGGCGCGGGGACGGATGCGCTTAAGCGTCGGACCCTCGTCAACATAGGCAGCGGCGACAACCAGGTTGTCAGCACGCAGACCGTTGTTGTTCTCGGCGTTCGCAACGGCGGAACGGAGAACCTTCTCGACATCCACGGCGACGGCGCGGTCGCAGAAGTGGAGGATGTCGAAGGCCTGAGCGACAGGCTTGCGGCGGATCAGATCGACCACCAGGCGGGCCTTGCTGGGGGAAACACGCACGTACTTAGCGACGGCGCGAACCTCGGTGGCCTCAGTTTCAATAGACTTAGTTGCCATTTACGGTTAACCCCCTATTTGGCCTTGTGGCCACGGAACGTACGAGTCGGCGCGAACTCGCCGAGCTTGTGACCAACCATGGACTCGGTAACATACACGGGCACATGCTTGCGGCCGTCGTGGACGGCGATGGTGTGACCAACCATCTCGGGGAAGATGGTGGACGCGCGGGACCAGGTCTTCACGACGTCCTTCTTGCCAGCCTCGTTCATCGCGGTGATACGCGAGAGAAGGCGAGTCTCCACGAACGGGCCCTTTTTGAGACTTCTGCTCATAAGTGCTTTCTCCTAAAACTCGGTATCCGAAATTACTTCTTACGGCGACGAATGATGTGCTGGTTCGAGACCTTCTTCTTCTTGCGCGTACGAAGGCCCTTCGTCGGCTTACCCCAGGGGGTAACAGAGGGACGACCAGAGGTGTGGTTCTTGCCCTCGCCACCGCCGTGCGGGTGGTCGACAGGGTTCATGACGGTACCGCGGACGGTCGGGCGCACGTTCATGTGACGCTTACGGCCGGCCTTGCCGATGACGATGTTGGCGTGATCGGCGTTGCCGACCTCACCGACGGTGGCGCGGCAGGTAACGAGGATGCGGCGCATCTCGGAGGAAGGCATACGGACGATAGCGTACTTGCCCTCCTTACCCATCAGCTGACAGGAGTTACCGGCGGAACGGGCGATAGCGGCGCCCTTGCCCGGCTGGAACTCGACGGCGTGGATGAGCGTACCGACGGGGATGTCGGCGAGGGGCAGAGCGTTGCCCGGCTTGATGTCGGCGTCAGAACCGGACATGATGGTCTGACCGACCTCGAGGCCCTTGGGGGCCAGGATGTAGCGCTTCTCACCGTCAGCGTAGTGCAGCAGAGCGATGCGAGCGGAACGGTTCGGATCGTACTCGATCGTGGCAACCTTGGCGGGCACGCCGTCCTTGTTGCGCTTGAAGTCGATCACGCGGTAACGACGCTTCACGCCGCCGCCCTGGTGGCGGGTGGTGATGCGGCCGTTGTTGTTACGACCGGCCTTCTTGGGCAGGGGCTCGAGAAGAGACTTCTCGGGCTTGGTGCAGGTGATCTCGGAGAAATCGGAGATCGTCTGCCAACGCCTACCAGCGGAGGTCGGCTTAAGGTGCTTTACAGCCATTACAATCCCTTTCAATAGGAATCCGTTAGCCATCGCAGACAGGGATTCGAGGTTCTGCCTCGGGTGCGATGACACCGGACGTATACACGGTTCCGGGCGTGTCCATTTTATACGCCCAAAACCTTGAGCTCTCGCCTCCCCTATTTGGGAGGCATGAGCTCACTCAACAGCAGCGAGTCTTAGGCCTGGTTGCCAAAGACCTCGATGGTGTCGCCCTCGGCCAGCGTGACGATGGCCTTCTTCCAAGAACGGGTCTTGCCGGCGACATAGCGCACGCGCTTGGTCTTGGGCTTGACCGTCAGGGTGTTCACGCGAACGACCTTGACGCCGAAGATCTCCTCGACAGCGTCCTTGATCTGATACTTGTTAGCATCCTTGGCGACCTCGAACGTGTACTTGTTCAGCTCCATGCCGGAGAAGGAACGCTCGGACACGATCGGACGGATGATGATCTCGTGGGCGGTCATTTATGCAAGCACCTCCCCGAAGTGAGCGGCGATGTCGGCGGGCATCAGCACAGCGTTGTTGTTGACGAGATCGTAGGTGTTGGCCTCGTCAGCGGTGATGATGAACGTCTTGGGAATGTTGCGGAACGACAGGTAGGCGTTGACGTCCTCATCGCGAACGATGATGGTCAGACGCCTGCCCTCAAGGCCGAGAGCCTTGAGCATGGCGACGGCAGCCTTGGTGGAAGGCTTCTCGAAGCCGTAGTCGTCGACGAGCACGAGCTCGCCATCGGCCAGCTTGGCGGACAGCGCGGAGCGCATAGCCAGCTTGACCTCCTTGTTGTTCATACGCTTAGCGTAGGAACGGGGCTTGGGGGCGAAGACAACGCCACCGTGACGCCACTGGGCAGCACGGATGGAACCCTGGCGGGCACGGCCGGTGCCCTTCTGACGCCAAGGCTTCTTGCCGCCACCGGAAACCTCAGAGCGGCCCTTAGCAGACTGGGTGCCCTGACGCCAAGAGGCCATCTGGCACTTGACGATGTGGTGCATAACGTGGATGTTCGGCTCGATGCCGTACACCTCAGCGGCGAGCTCGGCCTCGGCGACCTTCTTGCCCTCGCTGTTCTTTACTTCAAACTTTGCCATTTAAGTGTTCTCCTTGGTATGACGCTGGGCTAAATGGGCTGGGCCCTTAGGCCATACGGATGGCGACGAGACCATTCTTGGCACCCGGGACAGCGCCCTTGACCAAGATGAGGTTCTGCTCGGCATCGATGCGGACAACGGAAAGGTTCTTGACGGTAACGCGCTCGTTACCCATGTGACCGGCCATCTTGACGCCCTTGAGGACGCGCGCAGGATAGGCGCACTGACCGATAGAACCGGGGTGACGCTGGAAGTGAGAACCATGCGTCATAGGACCGCGGCGCTGACCCCAGCGCTTGATGCGACCCTGGAAGCCCTTACCCTTGGAGGTACCGATGACGTCGACCTTCTCGACATCAGCGAAATCAGCGACGGTGACGACCTCGCCGACCTTGTGCTCCTCGCCGTTCTCGACGCGGACCTCACGAAGGAAGCGGACAGGCTCGACGCCAGCCTTGGCGAAGTGACCAGCCATGGGCTTGTTCACGTTCTTGGCCTTGATGTCGCCGAAACCGATCTGGACGGCGTCATAGCCGTCGGTTGCCTGAGTTTTAACCTGCGAGACAGCGCAGGGGCCAGCCTGGATGACCGTGACGGGAACGACGTTATCGTCCTCGTCCCAAACCTGGGTCATGCCAATCTTGCGGCCGAGAATCATGCTGATCAAGATATGATCCCAACTCTCGCGTGGTCTTGGGACAATGCGTACACCACCGAGCGTACGCCCCTAGAGGACCACTACTTACACGACGTGCTCCCCAGCCTTGTATTTCGCCCGGACTACCTGACAACCCTATTAAGCAGGCATTTTGTCCAGCCAGAATACTCCCCTGGTTTCACACAGCTGTTTAGTATACACGGCTGCGGGCGTATCCATCGAGATTCATATTTCACTCACATTGTTTACGCAGGTAAAGTGCGTGGATGGCTCCCGAGCACGGCGGAGGGCCGGAGAAATATATTAAGGTCCCTGCTCTACAGTCCTGCGCAAGACGGAGAGCACATTAAGTGCTCTCCTTTGCGTGCGGAACTCGCGATGACCTTAATATATTTCTCCGGCCCTCCGCCGTGCTCGGGAGACGACACGTTGATGTCTGCTTAACTCTGCTCGCTCAGGCTAATGACTTTGTTGAGGATCGATGATTTGCTGCAAGATGAACTTGGATTGGGGTGCGTCGCTTTCTTCTCCCGACTTTGCCTCGTCAAAATCGAAGATCATGATGGCGCAGTTGGGGAGTTTTGTTGGGAGCTCGAAGTCCACTGGGGCTGCAGCCTTGATGAATTGGCGGCTGGCGCTGCCGTGGCTTACTGCTAGGAGGGTTTCGGTGTCCTTAGCGCCCATGAGATTGGTGAGGGTGCCTACCATGCGCTCCTGCAGGGCATGGCTTCCTTCTCCGCCAAATGGGATCAGGTCCTCGCCGGGGTCCCAGACGTCGGTGGGAAGGGCATCGTGGGGGCCTTCTTCGAAGGTGCCGTAGCTGCGCTCGATGATGCCTTCGCAGGGCTCGACTGCTGCATCCGGGCCGAGGAGTTCGGTTGCGACGAGCTGAGCTGTGTCCATGGCTCGGCCTAAGGGCGAAGAGACCACTTTATCGGGGACGACGTTGTGGGCTTTGAGCCACGCGGCTGCCATCCCGGCTTGCTGACGGCCCAGGTCGGTCAGCGGTGAATCGCAGCGACCCTGGACCAGCTTTTTGACGTTGAACTCAGTTTGACCGTGGCGGAGTAGATATAGCTTCTTCATGCTCTCCCCTTCTGCATCAGCTGCTTTATCGGCTCGGCCCTACTCGTGGGTATGGCCTACGTAGTCTTCGTCGATCGTGATCTTGGCAATCGACTTGGGATATTCCGATTCGACACGTTTCGCCAACGCGCGCTTTAGGTCCTCGGCGCTCATCGGCAAATCCGAGGGTCGCACGCAGTCAAAAATCACATTGGTGTGCGTGGGGCCCGGTACGCAACGCAAGTCGTGGATCGAGAGGCGGCTATCAATCTCCTGGGCCATGGCGTTAATGCGCAAACGCATGCTCGCCACCTTTGGATCGTCGGTCACGATGGGGTCGTAATGGAGCGTGACGATCATACCGTCTTCGTTCCTAAACGACTGCTCGATGTTATCGAGCGTGTCGTGACTTTCCAGCGGGCTGGCCTCGGCCGCCATCTCGGCGTGCGCACTTGCGAACTTCCTGCCCGGACCATAATCGTGAACCATAAGGTCGTGGACGCCCAAAACGCCGGGGTAGCTCATGATCTTGTCTCGGATATGTTTGACCAGCTTGGGATCGGGCGCCTGGCCCAAAAGCGGGCTCACCGTATCCTGGATGAGCTCAAAACCACTCCAGCCGATATAGGCGCCAACGGCAAGGCCGACCCATGCGTCAAGATTGATGTGCGTCACCTGCGAAACAATTGCGCACGCCAGCACGGCACCCGTAGCTAGGACATCGTTCTTTGAGTCCTGAGCGGTCGCATGCAACGTCTCGGACTCAATGCGATCGCCGAGCTTTTGGTTGAGGGCCGCCATCCAGAGCTTAACAATCATCGAAAGCACCAAGACTGCCACCAGGGTAAGCGAGAACTCGACAGGTTCGGGGTGGATGATGCGCTCAACCGAGGACTTCACCAGCTCAACGCCAATCAGCAGCACGAGCGCCGCCACGACCAGACCCGAGATACACTCGTAGCGGCCATGTCCGTAAGGATGCTCGGGGTCGGCCGGCTTGCCCGCCAGCTTAAAGCCAAGCACGCTCACGATGTTCGAGCTGGCATCGGACAGGTTGTTCATGGCGTCCGCCACAATCGAAACCGATCCCGACAGCACGCCAATTGCACCCTTCGCAGCGCAAAGCGCAACATTGGCGAGAATACACACTATGCCCGTCAACGTTCCCACGCGCGCACGGTCGCCCTGCGCACGACGAACAATCCACTCGACCATCCTCATCAGTCCCCACGGTACTACCTATATATCTATTGCTCAAACGGATTGTAGTGTAGCCACTTTGTCCTCCAGATACAAAAAGGCCGCAGCCCACACGGGCCGCAGCCTTGGAATATGACAAAGGAATCGTCCTTTTGTCGCACAGATTTATGCGCTTGCTTCAGCAGCGCTCGCCACTGTTTCGAGCGAATCAGCTGCGTCTTCTGTCGCCTGCCCCTTCGCCGGCACCACGCCAAAGCAGTAGCTCAGCGCCGCAGACACCGCAAATGCCACACCGCCGGCGGCGCAGCACCACAGCAGGTTCGAGATGCCGCCCGTGGCAAAGCCAATGACCATGAGGACATTCGTCATGCCGATGGTATAGGCCGTAACGTGGCCCACGGCCGCAACAAGGCCTCCGACGGCGCCGCCAATGGCCATGCACGTCAGGCACCTGCCATATTTAAAGCCGCAACCGTACAGCGCCGGCTCGCTTACGCCGCCAAGAACACCCGAGATTGAATAGCCCAGCATGAGCGCCTTCTCGTCCTTATCCGCAACGCGAAGCGACGCGCCAAAGGGCATGCCCCAAACGGCGAACGTTGCCATCGTCGCGGCGATCAGAATGCACGAATCCGTTCCCACACTCATAAACTGCGCATAGGCGAGCGATAGGACGACGTTGCTGACGCCCGCGATCTTAAGGAACTCCCAGCTGGCGGCAAGCCCCATGAGCGTGAGCAGCGACACGATGCCACCGGAATTGCCAAGCATAAACATAAGCTGGCCCAACAGCATGCCTAGATAGCTGCCCGCCGGCGCCGTAATACACAGCGAAACCGGAACCATGACAAGCATGGTTGCAAACGGAACGAACGAAAACGTCACGGCCTTAGGGATAACGCGCTGAAAGAAACACTCCACTCGCCATAGCACGGGCACCGAAATGAGAACCGGAATAACAGTCGTCGTGTAATCGTTGACCGGCGCGGGAAGCAGACCATACACGGAAGTCATCGATGCCCCCGTCGTCGATGCGGCATCGACGAGCTTAAGCAGGTCGGGCGCAATCAATACGCCGCCCAACATCATGCCCAACTGCTCCGAGCAACCGAGCTGGCGGGCGGCGGCCCACCCAAGATAAATGGGCAAAAAGTAGTAGCCGGCGTTATAGAGCCAACTGTAGAACAGGCGATAGATTTCGGAATCGGCAGACCACAGGCCCAGCATGCCTTCGCCCATAATGACGGCGACGGTGCGGAACAACGCCGCACAGACAATAAACGGCAGCGCCGACATCATACTTTTGGACAGATAGTCCACCACGGCCATGGCGTTTGATGAAACCGTCGTTGTAAACGAGGTGTTAGAAACTTGTGACATGGAACGCCTTTCCCAATGTGACATGCGGGCTGTCCCTTTGTCACATCGTGCGGTACTGACCGATTGCGCGGTACTTTTCGTAGCGGAGGTTTGTGAGGGTCGCGTCGTCGAGCTGACCAAGCGTATCGAAGGCATCAAATGCCGAGGACATGACGGCGCCGGCGATCTCCTCATGCGACAGGCCCCTATCGTCAACGATGCCGTCGATGATGCCGAGCGCCAGCAGATCGGGGGCCGTGAGCTTAAGCGCCTCGGCGGCCTCATTCGCGCGCTCGGTATCCTTCCACAGGATCGACGCACAGGCCTCGGGGCTCACGACCGAATAGGCCGAGCTCGAGAGCATCAGGATGCGGTCGGCCACGGACAGCGCCAGCGCGCCACCAGAGCCGCCCTCGCCTGTCACCACCGAGACAATCGGCGTCTTAAGGCCGCTCATCTCCATGAGATTCTGGGCAATCGCCTCGCCCTGGCCGCGCTCCTCGGCACCGATGCCGCAAAACGCGCCCGAAGTATCAACCAGGCACAGAACCGGCCGACCAAATTTCTCGGCTTGGTGCATCAGGCGACGTGCCTTGCGGTAGCCCTCGGGATGTGCCATACCAAAGTTGCGACGCATGCGCTCTTTGGTCGTGGTACCGCGCTCGATGGCGATAACCGTCACGGGTCGCC
>URNQ01000038.1 GCA_900549245.1 uncultured Collinsella sp. | reverse complement strand
CGTGGTCAAAAAACATCAAATATGAGTACTGATACTCTTTTAGTAGCAGTAATTTTGACCACATTTAAGGTGATTTGACGTGTCGATCGAGCAGATAAGCTGCCGTATCTCCTCAAGTGTTCATTAAAGGAAGACCTTGATGCGAATAAATCTCATTAAGATCTTCTTTTATTAACGAAAATAATGTAGCTACAACGGTAACAGTACTCATATTTGCCGTTTTTTGGCCACAGTCCTTCGGAGGGTCCTCGAAAATAGTCCCGAGCCGGCACTTGGGGACGTTCCTATAATGCCGGCACTTAGGAGCGTCCCCAAGTGCCGGCACCGCGTCTGCCTGCGGCGGCCGCGCCCTGCTGCGTCGCTCCGCATCCTTGCGGGTTCGGATTCCTCCGCTTGGCGGCGTTGGCTCGATTTGCTTGACGTGAGGGGCTCTTGGCTGGTGTGGGACGGAGGGATTCCGCGTCCGCCTGGTCGGCGGCCGCGCCCCGCTGCGTCGCTTCGCTCCTTGCGTGCTGCGCTGGAAAACGCTTCGCGTTTCCTCAGCTCCGCACCCTTGCGGGTTCGAATTCCTCCGCTTGCCCACAAGAAAGCGCCCTGGGCCGTTATGGGCTTAGGGCGCTCAGTTTTAATGGCTGGGACGGAGGGATTCGAACCCCCAACAGCCGGCACCAAAAACCGGAGTTCTACCGTTGAACTACGTCCCAATGTGTGGTGTTGCTCAAAAGCAACTCGTCTAGTTTACCTAATCTGCGAGGGCATCGCAAACGCCGTCGAGTAGGCGTACGGCGAGCGTCTGCGCGTCGCTGGCCGTGAAGGTGCCGTTGTAGCGCGTCATGCCCGTGAGCTCAATGCGAATGCGAGCCGGCTTCTGCTGCGCGGCGACATTGGCGGTGCGGATGCGCTGGGCCAGGTTGTGGCACTCGGCGAGGGCAATTGTGGCGCGTGGCGCGGCGTCGGCGGGCAGCTCGTCGCTTGCGATCTCGAGCACCAGGTCAACGTCGGTTGGGACCTCGGAGTCGCAGAGCATCATGCCGCTGTTGTCGGTCGTTGCCGTGGCGATATTCCACATGCGCGACGCAACACTGCGCGCGATGGGGTCCTCGCCGATAACGGCAATCTGGAAGCGCTCGAGCACGTTGGCGGCGCGAGCAAAACCGATGCGGGACTCGGCCTCGGTGACCGAGGGCTTGCCCTCCCACACATGGTGCAGGCGGTTGATGTAGGCGTAGGTGTCCTGGAAGGCCATTCCGTCGGCAAACAGGCCGACATTTTCCTGGAACTGCTGCAGGGCGGCCTCGGTATGCGGACCAAAGTAGCCGTCGTCCTCGCCACAGGCAAAGCCCAAAACGTTGAGAGCGCGCTGCAGGGCCTGCACATCGGCGCCATGGAAATTGGGCATGCGCAGATACAGAGTGCGGTCGCCCAGCTTATACGAGGCGTCGACCAGGGCGCTCCAACAGGGGATATCGACGGCATGACCGGCAGCAAGGCCGCTGTCGAGCCTGAAGGTGCTGACGGCCTGCTCGGTGGTGGTGCCAAAGCGCTTGTCGACAACCTCGGCGTCATCGATTGTATAGCCGAGCTGCAGAAGGCGGGACTGAACATCCTCGACGGCTGCTCCCTGCATGCCCGTGGTAATAGGTTCCATGAACGAACCCCTTTCGGCGTACCATTCGTACTATTTTGAGCGTGTGTCGGATAGACAACGCGAGACAATTTATAAACATGCACTCAATAGTGTAGCAACTTGTACCCAAACTCGCTGCCCACAGGTTTTATGACCCCCGCTAGTTAAGACGCTCCACAAAGAAATCTGCCATTGAGAGGAAGAGCTCGCGCGCATGCGGGTCGAGCTCGACGCCTTCGATAGCGGCCTTGGCCTTAGCGGTCAGGTCGAGCGCATAGGTGTGGGCGTAATCGATGGAGCCGGTCTCCTGGAAGATCTCCACGGCGCGTGCGAGCTGCGCAGGGTCCTCGGTGCCCGAGGAAAGGATCGCTTCAATCTCGTCGTGATAGCGCTCGTCTGACAGGGCATGCACGGCAACGAGGGTGCGCTTGCCCTCGGTGATATCGGTGCGGAAGTCCTTGTTGGCGGCCTCCTTGGTGCCGATCAAGTTGAGCAGGTCGTCTTGAATCTGGAAGGCAAGGCCCGTGTGCAGCCCAAAGGCGCGCAGTGCCTCAATCTGCTCTTCGCTGCCGCCGCCGATAATGGCTCCGGCGGCAAGCGGCGTCGCTCCGCTGTAGTACGCGGTCTTGTGCGTCGCCATGTCCAGATAATCGTCGACCGAAATGTCAAAGCGCCCGTCGCGGACCCAGCCCAGGTCGAGCGCCTGGCCCTCGATGGTACGGACGATCATTTCGGTAAGCTCGTGGAGCACGCGAAGCTTCACGTCTGCGTTGAGTGTGGGGTCGTCGAGAACCGTCTTGGTGACCATGGTGAGCGCCAGGTCACCGCAGTTGATGGCAAGACCGGTGCCCTCGGTAAGGTGCATGCAGGGCTTGCCGCGACGAATCTGCCCGTTGTCGGCGATGTCGTCGTGGATGAGTGCGCCCGACTGAAAGTGCTCGATGGCCGCCGCTGCGCTGCGGGCGCTCTCAAAGCTGCCGCCTACCGCAGTGGCGGCGAGCATGCAGATGAGCGGGCGGTGGCGCTTGCCAGCGTTTGCCGTAAATGCCGAGAGCGGGGTATACAGGTAGCGCTCGATATCGGCGGAAGTCGCCTGTCCGTCAAAGAACGTGGCCAGATAGTCGTTAATCTGGTCAAAGTGCTGGGCTAAAAAGCTGGTAAACGGACTGGACACGGGTTCTCGCATTCTTTGATAGGTTGCATCGTTGCATTATGCAGACAACATATTGCCACATTAGGGCGTCGAGCGCGGCGGTTGAAGACGATTGGTCCATGCGGCCGCAAGTGCGGTAGGGGCTTGGCTAGATAAGCCCAAAGTGTTCGAGCGCGGTGACGACGCCGTCGTGGTCGATGCTGTCGGTGACATAGTCGGCCTTTTCCTTGAGGAAGTCCGGTGCGTTGCCCATGGCGATGCCAACGTCGACGGCGTTCATCAGCGAGACGTCATTGCTGGCGTCGCCGATGCCGTATACGGTTCCGTGGTGGGGATCGAGGGCGTCGAGTACGGACTGGATACCCTCGCGCTTGGTGCATTCGCGAGGCGAAATCTCGGTCACTTCGAGCTCGAGCTCGTTAAAGCAGAGCAGCTGCTCAAACGCTTGATCCTGAGCGATGCGGTTGGCAAGCGACGTGGACATTAAGATCTTGTAGGCGCTGTAATGTTGCAGCTGCGTAATTGCATCGCCCACGGTGCGGGCGTATCCGGGGGCGTCGGGCGCATCGGCACTCATGCGAACGACGCCATTGAGTCCCTCAAAACGAATCACTTCGTCCGATTGCTCAAGAATGGGAGCAAGGCGCTGCAGCATGCCGGGCGTCATCGCCAAATCGCGAATCACGTGTCCCTCAAGTTCGACATAGCCACCCGCGAGGCAGACGATGCCGGTCCAGGGCAGCTCGAGCAGCTTTGGATGGATGCAGCTCAGCGTGCGCCCTGTGCAGATAAACGCCATATTGTCCTTGGCGACAAAATCACGGATGGCTTGCGAGACCGCTTCATTGGGATAGGGGGAGAGGTCTCGCTCGCCCTCGGGAAGCTCTTGTGCCACTCGAGGGTCTTGCCAGGCGAGTGTTCCGTCGATATCGAAGAAGCAGATATCGCCGCGCTTATGGGCTGCGCTGGCGGCAGGGGAGGCCGAGGTGGTGGGCACAAATCCCGGCTCGAGGCCCATGATCTGGTCAAAATGCTCTTTAACGCGGGGAACGGAGATGCCGATAATCACCTGGGCGGTCTTGCCCGTAATGATGAGGCCCTTGGCGCCCACCGCGACAAACGACGCATTATCTGCAACGATGGAAGGGTCTGCGACCTCGACGCGCAGGCGCGTGGCGCAGTTGGTTGCGCCCACGATATTGCCAACGCCACCTAAAAGCTGAATTACCCGCTCAGCGAGGACGTGATCTTGATCGGATTGAATACTGACCTCGCCATTGGGAGATTGCTCTTTGACAAAGCCGCTTCCCGTTAAACGATCGGTTGCCGCGCGATTGGAGGCATGATCCTCGCGGCCCGGCGTCTTAAGGTCATAGACCAAGATGAGTGCTCGAAAACTAACAAAAAAGATGAGGCTAAAGGCAAGACCGATACCGAGCGCCAAAAGGTAGGAGCCGGCATGCATTCGCATGAGTGGGATGAAGTTAAAGGCCGTCATTTCCATGAGACCGCCCGAGAAGATGCCGACGATGCCAAAGAAGTTCATGGTCATGGCAAGGCAGGAGGATAGGACGGCGTAGAGCAAAAAGAGTCCGGGATAGGTGAACATAAAGAGAAACTCGAGCGGCTCGGTGACGCCGCAGACCACCGAGGCGACGATGGCGGGCAAAAGGATGACTTTAAGGCCGGCGCGGCGTTCGGGTTTGGCGGTGAAATAGAATGCTGCCGCGATGGCGGGAAGGCCAAAGAGCTTGCCCCAGCCGGTGGCGGTAAAACCTGCCCAGGGCGCAAGTTCATTTAAAGGGCGCGTGCTATGGGAGAGAATGGGGAGCAGGTTGGTCCACGTGGCGTAAATACCGTCGTGAATGACCAGATTGTCGTAATAGATGGGCATATAGAGCAGGTGGTGCAGCCCCATGGGCTCGAGTGCTCGCTCCAAAAACACAAAGATGCCCACGCCGAAGGGGCCGACGCCCGCAAGTGCGTGGCGCAGCGTTTCGGTCACAGCGTATGCGAAAGGCACGATGGCGGCCGAGATGGCGGCAAGGGCAAACACGGCAAAAAAGCTGATGAGGTAGACCAGCGAGGAACCCGAGAAGGTGCCGAGCCAATCGGGAACCTTGGCATCGTAGAAGCGGTCATGGATCGCGACGACGGTTGCCGACACCGCCAGCGGGCCGATAATGCCGGTGTCGAGCGTCTTGATGCCGTCGATGACGGTGATGCCGCTAGCGGAGGTCAAAAACGACGGGTACTTAAGCCCAAGGTTGTCTCCGCTCAGCTTAATGATCTCGCTCAAAAAGAAACAGTAGGCAAAATAGGCTACGAGCGCCTCGAGGCAGCAGCGTGCCGGTTGCTTTTGGGCAAGGCCGATAGGCAGCGCTACGGCAAAAAGGAGTGGAAGGCGCTTAAAGACCGTCCACGAGCCGCGCTGAATGATAGTCCAGAAAACGTACCAGGGGGTTCCGTATACGGCGAGGTCGCCGACGATATCCACGGTCGTTGCGAGGGCGGAGATGCCGACCATGAGGCCTGATATAGAAAACAGCATGGCGGGCGCGAACATGGCTCCGCCAAAACGTTGGATTTTCTGCAGCATAATATGCCTTTCGGATGCAACATGCTGTGCGAGCAAGAACGTTTAAACAATGAACTCATTGTAGAGGACTGGCTGCTTGCCGCATTGACGGTTTTGATTCGGTCCGATTTGGGTTTCGGGGGAACCGTCGACGGTAAATAATCCGTGCTTTACCGATAATCGGTTTAAACAACTTTAAGAAATGCTATCGTGCCTAGCCATACATATTCATTAGAGGTGAAATCATGCCAAAAGCGATTTACGAAGGAATCTACCGCGAGATCCGTTCGCGCATCATCAACGGGACCTATGCGTTTCAGGAGATGCTGCCAACCGAAGCCGAGCTGACCGCGGAGTTTGGCTGCACGCGCAATACCGTTCGACGCGCCTTGAGCATGCTGGCCGACCAGATGTTTGTGCAGCCTATACACGGTAAGGGCGTGCGCGTTATTTGGCTTAAGGGCGAAACCGACATGCTGGGCGCACTCGAAGAGGTTGAGTCGTTTGGCGAGTTCGCAAAACGCAACAATGCCGTCGCATCGACCGAGGTCAAGTCTTTTGAACATTTGATTTGCACTGAGCAACTCTCTCGCCGCCTGGGCTTTAAGGTGGGCGAGGAGCTGATTCGCGTAGTGCGTGTCCGAAGCCTCAACGGCAGCGCGCGCCAAGTGGACCATGGCTACTTTTTGGCGTCGATCGCCAAGGGCCTGACCCCCGAGATCGCGGCGGATTCTATCTACGGCTATCTGGAGCACAAGCGCGGCGTCAAAGTGATGGCGAGCCGTCGTACGGTGAGTGTCGAGCTCGCCAACGATGAAGACTGCAGCTATCTGGACCTTGGCAAGTACAACTGCGTCGCCGTTATGGAGAGCCAGTCGTACACCTCGGACGGCATCTTGTTCGAGGTCACGCATGCCCGCACACACCCCGAGATCTTCCATTACCGCGTCAATTCCAAGCGATAGCCGGCTAGCTCGCAGCCTGACGAGACTCATGTCCTCAAAGCGAAAACGCCCGGTCAAACCGACGATGCATCGGCTTGATCGGGCGTTTTCTCTGCATTCGATAACAAATAATTGTTTATACAAAACTTGTCAAGTATCAAGTCGAAATTACCGTTCACCGAAGTTTTTCTACCGCTCTAGTAATACTTGTTCAAACAACTAGCCAAATAGCGTATTGTACAAATCAGCAAAAGGGGCAAAGTCCCCGAGCCAATCTCCGAAGGCGGCGGCAAAGGGTGCCGCCACGGTGTGAAAGGGTGGATTGTAATGAAGAACGAAATGAGCAGAAGGCAGTTCCTGGGCTTTGCTGGTTCCGCGGCTGCGGTTCTTGGTCTGGGTCTCGTGGGCTGCGGTGGTTCTGCCGGCTCCGGCTCCTCTGCTTCTGGTGACGCTGCCGAGGTCTACTTCCTCCAGTTCAAGCCCGAGGTCGACAAGGAGTGGAAGGAGATCGCCAAGGCGTACAAGAAGGAGAAGGGCGTCGAGGTCAAGATCGTGACCGCCGCCTCCAACACCTACGAGGAGAAGCTCAAGTCCGAGATGTCCAAGAGCTCCGCTCCGACGCTGTTCCAGGTCAACGGCCCCACCGGCCTTAAGAACTGGAAGGACTACTGCGCCGATCTTTCCGACACCAAGCTCCGCGGCGAGCTCATCGACGACTCCCTGGCGCTGCAGTCCGACGGCAAGGATCTGGGTATCGACTGGGTTCAGGAGAGCTACGGCATCATCTACAACAAGGAGCTCCTCGAGAAGGCCGGCTACAAGGCCGAGGACATCAACTCCTTCGACAAGCTGAAGGCTTGCGCCGATGACATCCAGGCCCGCAAGGACGAGCTCGGCGTTGACGGTGCCTTCACTTCCGCCGGCATGGATGACTCCTCCAGCTGGCGCTACACCACGCACCTCGCCAACCTCCCGCTCTACTACGAGTTCGAGAAGGAGCACAATCAGGAGGACGACGAGATCAAGGGCGAGTATCTCGACAACTTTAAGCAGATCTTCGACCTGTATATCACCGACTCCACCTGCGATCCTTCGCAGCTCGCCTCCAAGACCGGTGACGACGCCACCAACGAGTTCGCAACCGGCAAGGCCGTCTTCTACCAGAACGGCTCTTGGGCCTACGCCGACCTCACCAAGGCCGGTATGACCGACGATCAGCTCGGCATGCTGCCGATCTACATCGGCGTTGACGGCGAGGAGAACCAGGGCCTGTGCTCCGGCGGCGAGAACTACTGGTGCGTGAGCTCCCAGGCTTCCGAGGATGCCCAGAAGGCCACCGAGGACTTCATGTATTGGTGCGTCACTTCTGACACCGCCACCAGCATCATCGCTGACAAGATGGGTCTGACCGCCCCGTTCAAGAGCGCTAAGGAGACCACCAACGTCTTCTCGCAGCAGGCCGTTGCTATGGCCAAGGACGGCAAGAAGACCGTCGCTTGGGACTTCGTTTACATCCCCTCCGAGGAGTGGAAGAAGAACCTCAAGCAGGCTCTCATCGCTTATGCTGCCGACAACACCAAGTGGGACGGCGTCAAGAACGCCTTCGTCGATGGCTGGAAGACCGAGAAGGCTGCTTCCGAGTAAGCAGTTGCTGCCCAAGCTATCTGATTAGCGACAGGGGGCGGGCAGACGTAGGTTTGCCCGCCCCCTGCATATTGAAAGGACCCTTCTATGGGCAAAGCACTCAAGCGCTGGTGGCCGCTCTTTATGCTGCCCACGTGCCTGGCGTTTATGATCGGGTTCGTGATTCCCTTTATCCAGGGTTTCTATCTCTCGTTCTGCCAGTTTATTACCATCAATAACGCGCACTTTGTCGGTATCGAGAACTACGTGCGCGCGCTGTCCGATCCGCAGTTCTCCACGTCGTTCTTCTTTACCGTGGCGTTTGCCTTCCTGTCGACGGTGCTCATCAACGTGATCGCGCTGGCCATTGCGCAGGCGCTCACTCGCAAGGCGCTCAAGGGCACCAACATCTTCCGTACGATTTTCTTTATGCCTAACCTGATTGGCGGCATTGTACTAGGTTACATTTGGCAGATTCTGATCAACTGCCTGCTCTCCAACGTGGGTGCCCAGCTTATCGCCCTCAACTCCGCCGCTGGCTTCTGGGGCCTTATCATCCTGACCCTGTGGCAGCAGGTCGGCTACATGATGATCATCTACATCGCTGGTCTGCAGTCCATCCCGTCTGACTACATCGAGGCCGCCAAGGTCGATGGCGCTACGGCATGGCAGACGTTTTGGAAGGTTAAGATCCCCAACCTGATGCCGACCATCACCATCTGCCTGTTCCTGTCCATCACCAACGGCTTTAAGCTGTTCGACCAGAACCTCGCCCTTACCGGTGGCGCCCCGGCGCACTCCACCGAGATGCTCGCCCTGAATATCTACAACACGTTCTATTCGCGTGCTGGCATCGCATGGCAGGGCATCGGTCAGGCCAAGGCAGTTATCTTCTGTATCCTGGTTGTCGCTATTTCTATGATCCAGCTTAAGGCCACGAGGTCCAAGGAGGTGCAGCAGTAATGAAACGCGATAAGGCTATCAACCGCGCGCTCTCGATCTTCTTTACGATTCTGTCGCTCGCATGGATCTACCCCGTGTTCATGATTGCGCTCAATTCCTTTAAGAAAGCGACCGCAATCAGCACCACCACGGCGTTCGATCTGCTCACGCCTGAGACGTTCAACGGCCTCGCAAACTACGTGCACGCTCTGAACGAGCAGGGCTTTGCCTCGGCGTTTATGTTCTCTCTTATCATCACGGTCACGTCGGTCGTGCTGATTCTGGTGTGCTGCTCCATGTGCGCTTGGTACGTGGTGCGCGTCAACAGCAAGATCTCGAACTTCTTCTATTACCTGTTCGTCTTCTCGATGGTCGTACCGTTCCAGATGCTCATGTTCACGCTGTCCAACCTCGCGGACCGCATCGGCTTTAACACGCCGTTTAACATCTGCTTCATCTACCTTGGTTTTGGCGCGGGCCTCGCGGTCTTTATGTTCGCCGGCTTCGTCAAGAACATCCCGCTCGAGATTGAGGAAGCGGCCATGATCGACGGCTGCAACCCGGTTCAGGTGTTCTTTAAGATCGTCCTTCCCATCATGAAGCCCACCTATCTTTCGGTCGGCATCCTCGAGACCATGTGGGTCTGGAACGACTATCTGCTGCCCTACCTTACGCTCGACTCCACCAAGTACAAGACCATTCCTATCTTGATCCAGTACTTCCGTGGCGGCTATGGCCACGTCGAGCTCGGCCCCATGATGGCATGCATCATGATGGTCGTCATCCCCATCGTCATCATGTACATCTTCTGCCAGAAGTACATCATTGACGGCGTTGTGGCAGGTGCCGTCAAGGGCTGATGCCGTAACTGTTTTGCAAGTTTCTGCGGCGCCCCACAGCGTGGCGCCGCGTATCGAAAGGTAGAGACATGGCCGAGATCGTTCTCAAACATGTTCAGAAGGTGTATCCCAACAACGAGTCCAAAAAGAAGGGCTTCTTTGGCAAAAAGAAGAAGACCGAGGAGAAGAAGCACAACCTCAAGGTTACCGAGGACGGTGTGCTCGCTGTAGAGGACTTCAACCTCACCGTTCACGACCAGGAGTTCATCGTCCTCGTTGGCCCCTCTGGCTGCGGTAAGTCCACGACGATGCGCATGGTCGCTGGCCTGGAGGACATCACTTCGGGCGACGTGCTCATCGACGGCAAGCGCGTCAACGACGTGGCGCCCAAGGACCGCGATATCGCCATGGTGTTCCAGAGCTATGCTCTGTACCCCAATATGACGGTGTACGAGAACATGGCGTTTACGCTTGAGCTCAAGAAGGTCCCCAAGGACGAGATCGACCGCAAGGTTCGCTCCGCTGCCGAGATCCTGGGTATTACCGAGTACCTTGACCGTAAGCCCAAGGCACTCTCCGGCGGCCAGCGTCAGCGTGTCGCCATCGGCCGCGCCATCGTGCGTGACCCCAAGGTCTTCCTGATGGACGAGCCCCTGTCCAACCTGGATGCCAAGCTGCGTAACCAGATGCGCGCCGAGCTCATCAAGCTGCGCCACGAGATCAAGGGCACGTTCATTTATGTTACTCACGACCAGACCGAGGCTATGACCCTCGGTGACCGTATCGTGGTCATGAAGGACGGCGTCGTCCAGCAGATCGCCACCCCGCAGGAGGTCTTCAACCATCCCGCGAACATCTTCGTCGCCGGCTTTATCGGCGTGCCGCAGATGAACTTCTTCGATGCCCAGCTGGTGCGCTCGGGCAACGGCTTTACCGTCAAGACCGAGGATATGAACGTGGCGCTCGCCCCCGAGACCTGCGCTCAGCTTGCTCTCAACTGGGACGGCGGCGACGAGAAGGAGATCACGGCCGGCGTGCGTCCCGAGCAGATTCTGCTTGCCGACAAGGGCGAGGAGGGTGCGCTCCAGGGCACCGTCGAGGTGACCGAGCTCATGGGCTCGACCGAGCATGTCCACGTGACTGCTCCCGACGGTCAGTTTGTCCTGATCATTCCCGTCGTCGACCTCGAGGCCAAGGGCGCGCTCAAGGCGGGCGACCCCATCTGGTTCAAGTTTGAGAAGAACGCGACCCACCTCTTCGATAAGGTCTCTGGCAAGAACCTTATCTAGGCCCGGTGCAACCAGGCCCTTCCTTTGGGCGACTGCGGCTTTGCCATCCTTTTGCCGCGGTCACATATAAGGCTCCCCTCCCGTCCAATGAACTGCACCCCAAAACTTGGACGGCTTAAATAAGAACTACGCCGCAAGGGACT
>URNQ01000037.1 GCA_900549245.1 uncultured Collinsella sp. | reverse complement strand
ATAAATACAATACAAGAAGAAGTTCCATTTACTTCAGGTAGGCACCGATAAGCGCATGCATGGAGAGGACATTCATCTCGTTGTAGTGGGTCTTGTTGGACACGGCGCGGATGCGGTCACGCAGCGTCTCGTTGTAGACAATGTGGTAGCTGCCGACAAGGCCCGCCAGGTTAAACGTCTTGCTCGGCGCATAGAGGGCAACCGTGCGCATGCGGGCATCCTCGCTCACCGACTGCGTCGGGATGTGCTTGTGCCCCGGCAGGATGATATCGGACCAAATCTCGTCCGAAATCACCACGCAATCGTGCTGGCGATAGATGTCCATGGCACGTTCGATTTCGTCGCGCTCCCATACGCGGCCGCAGGGATTGTGCGGCGAGCAGAACACCGCGGCATGGATGTGGTTTTGGGCGAGTTTGCACTCCATGTCCTCAAAGTCCATGCGCCACACGCCCTGATCGTCGAGCTTAAGCGGGCTATGGACAATACGATAGCCCGCGGCCTCAATGGACTTGGTAAAGCCGATGTAGGTGGGGCTGTGGACCAGCACCGCATCGCCCGGCTGGACATACGCGCGCAGCGTCGACACGACACCGCCCAGCACGCCGTTTTCGTAGCCGATATGCTCAGGTGCCAAGCCCTCAACGCCGTTGCGGCGGCTCTGCCATTCGATGATGCGGTCGAAATACTCGGCGCGCGGGTTAAAGTAGCCAAACATGGGATGCTGAGCGCGCTGAATGATGTGCTCCTGGACCGTGGGCACCGTGGCAAAATTCATGTCGGCCACCCACATGGGAATGCGGTCGAAGCCCTCGTCGGGTGCGTTCGGAGCCATACCGGGGATCTCACCCCAAGAGTCAACGGCGATGGAGTCCATGCCGTGGCGATCGATAAGCGAGCTAAAGTCGTATTTCATGCTGAGCCCCCCATGCAAAGTGATTGTTTTGGTAGGCGTTATTGTCCACCAGCGCGGGCGGTTTTGGCGCGGAGTTTGGCGCTTAATTTGACGGGTGCGGACGAATGACCGGTTAGTCTTGCGCGTCGTTGATGGCGACTACGGTTAGCTGGGTTTCATCGACCGTAAAAGATATGTCGAGCCCGGCGAAGGCCAGATGATAGACGCGGGTTGGCTCGTGCTTGCTGCCCGCGCGGCGCGGATCTTGGCGGAGCACCTCTATCAAGCCGGGGAGCTTTGCGCTTGGGACTGTGTCTTGCAGCGCCTGCGGAAACTCGATGCCGAGCTCTTGCCACGGAGCATCCTCAATCCAGCCGCCCGTTGCATCCGGGTGGCAGTCCGCAAACGGAATGTAGGGCTTAATGTCATAGATGGGCGTGCCGTCGCGCAGGTCGGCCCCCAGCACATGGATGATGGGGCCATCGTCGGTTAGCTCGACGCGATCGAGCTTGACGCAGGTAAGCCCAATGGGATTAGGGCGAAACGGACTGCGCGTGGCAAAGACGCCCACACGCTCGGCTCCACCCAGGCGCGGCGGACGCACAGTTTTCGACCATTTTGCGTTGGTGCCGGACCTGTCCTGCATTTTGGCATCGGCGGCTATGTCCTTAGCCGTGCCGCCTGGCGTGCCGTTTTCGAAGCGCCAGAGCAGCCATAGGTGAGAGAAGGAATTCAGACCCTCAACTGCTGCGTTGGAGGCAAATTCCGGTTCAAAGACGATGCGTCCCTGCAGATGGGGCGCCAAAAAGCTGTTGCGCGGAATGCCGAACTTCTGCGGCAGGTCGGTATGTATGTGTGCAATAGGTTCCATACCGGTCATTGTACGGCATGGAGACGTGGGGCGTTGCGCGCAATTCTTCGCCGCGGTCTCCCGTCGTGCAACCAACGGTTGCTTGGAAGGGCGCCTGCCGCCGCGTATGCTTAAGCCATCAACCAGCAGAAAGGAGCCGCTATGGCCTTTGCAGAAAAGCTCATCGCTGTCCGTCGCGCCCATCACCTTACCCAAGAGCAGCTCGCCGCCAAACTCTTTGTCACGCGCCAAGCCGTCAGCCGTTGGGAGCGCGACGAGGTCACCCCGGGCATCGACATGATGAAGCTCATTGCCGCCGTAACCGGCGAACCACTGTCCCACCTGCTCGAAATGCCCGAGCATTATTGCCAGAGCTGCGGCATGATACTCACGCCCGACGACTGCGGCACCGATGCCGCGGGCGCCACGACCGACCATTACTGCAAGTGGTGCTACGACCACGGCAAGTACACCTGCGACACCACCATGGAGGCAATGATCGAGGATTGTGCCCCGCGCCTGGCACAAAACACCGGTATGTCGCTCGACGAAGCCGTCTCGCTCATGGGCGCCGTCCTGCCGCAACTGGAGCGCTGGCGCACCGTGCAGGAAAACGAGGAGCGCTACGGCGCCGAAGCCCGGAAGCGCTACGGCGACGAGGCGATCGACGCAGCAAACGAAGCACTGCTGGACATGGACCCCGAGACATGGAACGACATGAAGGAACTTGAACGCGCTATTCTGGGCCAACTCTCGATTGCCATGGGCGATGGCGATGCGAATGGAAGCGAGGCTCGCAAGCTTGTCGCGATGCATCGTCGCTGGATTGCTCTCAACTGGGGATGCGAGCCCCAAGACGAGGCGTACCTGGGCCTCGCCCACGGCTATCTTGCCGACCGGCGCTTTGTTGACTACTACGACAAGCCCTGCGGCACCGGAGCCACGGCGTTTCTGGTCCAGGCCATCGAGTCGTCACTGGTCCGCGCATAGACCGCGGCAGCTTTGGGTATTTCAATCGAAACCTCAACCGATTGGAGACCTATGGCTACTGATCATGAGCTCGTGCTCTACGTTATGACTGGCTGCCCGTATTGCATAAAGGTCAAGCGATTCCTTGTCGATAACGGTGTGACCATTCCCGAGCGCAATATCTCGACCGATTCCGATGCCGAGCAGACGCTCATCGCCGTCGGCGGAAAACGCCAGGTTCCCTGCCTGTTCATCGACGGCAAGCCACTCTACGAATCGAGCGACATCATCGCATGGGTGCAGGAGAACCTGCTCTAGCGCGCATCCCGTCCGTCCAAGGCCCCATCCCATACGGCCTAAACATGTACACCAGCATCCAAAGTCGACATTTTTCGACATCTTTGGATGCTGGCGTACAACTTTTGGGTAGCCATGGACGCTCTTAGCCGGCTAATTGTTTGAGGCGACCTTTGGATTATGGCTGTTTGACGCCTCTGGAAAGGTTTCCGAGAGGGCTGTGGTCAAAAAAGGGCAAATATGAGTACTGTTACCTGTTTAGTAGCAGCGATTTTGATCACCTCAGGAACTATTCAACGTTCCACTCGTCCGCAGACGACGTTATTTCTCCTCATATGTTCAATAAAAGTAGCTCCTAATGGGAACAAATCTCATCAGAAGCTACTATTTATAGCAAAATAAATGCAACCATAATGGCAACAGTACTCATATTTGCCCTTTTTTGACCACGACCCTCCAGAATAGTCGCAAAGAACGACACTAAATGACAAAATCCGACACTTGGACGTTCTTATAATGAGTAGCCATTGAAGGACACCTAACGACTACTCCCATTCGCGACACACTGTGTCGCGAATTAAGCTGGTCCCATTACCGAAGACCAGTGAGAGCTCCTGCCCAGAATCTCGATAGCTTAATAAAGCGCTCCCCTCCGGAAGTTCAATGGGCATCTAAATTCCAAGCTGAAAAGCAAAGGAGTATCGAAGCCGTCAATGCTCATTTCCTATCGAACAGGCGGGTCAAAACAAGCTAATTAGCCCGATAAACTGCTTGTATTTTTGTCTACAAAATTGTATACAAAAAGAGAATCCGAGAAGCGACGCTCGACATTATGTCGATCGATAGGAGACGCTATGGACGCTAAGCAGCTCGAAAAGATGATGGGGTTTGCTCCCGGAGAGTTGGAGAAAGCCGCGGAGGCATACGAAAAAGATGAGTGGCCGAAGGGTCGCACCATCAAGCTGGGAAGGCCGTCGATCTCCGATGAGCCAAGCGTTGTTTTATCGGCACGTGTGGGTGAGTCTGTTCTTGATGCGTTTGACGCAAAAGCAAAGCGCCATGGGCAAACACGCACGGAGCGACTCAGGGAGCTCATCACGCTCGATGCAATGATTGCCTAGACTCAACTCCCCCGCCGACCCAAACATATACACCAGCATCCAAAGTCGACATTTTTCGACATCTTTGGATGCTGGTGTACAGTTTTTGCGGGTAGTCATCGGGGACGTTCTTAAAGGACTAGTCGTTAAAGAACGTCCCCAATGACTAACTAGCCGTGGAAGCGGGCTATGGGTGCAAGTGGCTGCTCGCGAAAAACGCGCTCGACGGCGGCACGGTATTCGTCGACCTTTTTAGTCTTGCGTACGAGCTTGTGAACGGTAGCGGGGTCGGCGAAGGCGCATTTGGCGTAGAACCACCACTCCTTCATGCGAAAGACCGCGTTACCGCCAATCTCTTCTGCATATGCCACAAACAGTGTGTCATGGAAACGATGCAGTTCAGCAGCCGTTGCAGCGGGGCCGCCCTTGACCATGCGAGCCAGCGCGGGATTCGCAAGCAAGCCGCGTCCCAGCATTACATGGCGCGTGCCGGGATAGGCCTCCACCAGCGCGTCCATATCCTCAAGATCGAAAATGTCGCCGTTATAGGCCACGGGGAACGGCGCGCGCTCCAGCGTCTCGCCATAAAACTCTTTGCGCGGCGAGCCCGTATAGCGGTCCTTCTGTACGCGCGGATGCACGATCAGCTCTGCCAGCGGCATGTGGCAATACAGATCGAGCACGCGCTCGTATTCGTCGTCACTCTCCAGCCCCAGCCTGGTCTTTACCGACACCGGCAACGGCGATCGCTCGCACACATCGCTCAAGAACACCTCGAGCTCGTCGAGATTGCGCAAGAAACCCGAGCCCTTGCCCTTGGCGACAACCGTTCCCGAAGGACAACCCAAGTTGAGATTGACCTCGCGATAGCCCATGTCGGCGAGCACCTGTGCCGCCCACACAAACTCGTCCGCGTTCTTGGACATCAGCTGAGGCACCACGTTGAGCCCCTGGTTATTGGCAGGATCGATCTCCTTAAACGCCTTGCCACCAAAGCGGTTTCCCACCCGCGGCGGCGGCAAAAACGGCGTGTAATAGCAATCGAGTGCGCCGAAGCACTCCGCATGCACGCGACGGAACACATGCCCGGTAATTCCCTCCATGGGGGCCAGCGAAAGAATCATCTACTCTTCTCTCATATCAACGAACGCGACAAAGGAATCGCCCTTTTGTCACATTATTCGGAGCGCAGGGCTTCGACGGGGTCCTTCTTGGATGCGCTGCGGGCAGGCAGCAGGCCGGCAACAACCGTCAGCAGCACCGAAATCGCGATGAGCACCAGCGCATCCCGCACGGGCAGGCTCATCAGATTGGGTACCTGTTTGGCAGCAAGCGCCCAGGTATTAACCGGAAAACTCACGAGCACCACGACGATAATGGCAAAGACGCCGGCGATGAGGCCCTCGATAAAGGTCTCGGCATTGAATACGTTGGCCACGTTGCGCTTCGACGCGCCGATCGCGCGCAGGATGCCAATCTCCTTTTTGCGCTCCAGTACGCTGATGTAGGTGATGATGCCGATCATGATGGAGCTCACGACCAGGCTGATACTCACGAATGCGATGAGCACCAAGCTGATGGTGTTCACGATGTCGGTCACCGAACCCATGATGATACCCATGTAGTCTGTGTACGAAATTGCCCGATCATCGTGGCCAGCGGCTTTGACCTGCTTGTTGTACGCATCGATGTGATCGAGTACGCGCTCCTTGGCCTCAAAGTCGCGCGGGAAAATCTTAACCGAGATGGGATCGGCCTCGTCCGCATAGCCCAGTGTGGCCAGATTGTTATCATAGGTGAGCTTCGACGCCTTGGCATAGCTCATCATGAGCGAACTCAGGTCCTCGGCGTCCATGTTGAAATGGATGGCGCGGGCAAAGGCGCTCGCATCCACACGCATAGCGCTCGCTAGGTTGGCAAAACTCGAAGACATCTGCGTCGCCATCTGGTCCATAAGCCCTGCCGCGCCCGCCTTGAGCTGGAATGATACCGTCGACGCTATCTGCTCGCTGATTGCCTTCATCACCTGATCCATAGCCTGCTGCAGATACGGAGCCAGCTGCTTTTGCACATAGTCGCTCATCGCCTGCTGCAGACGCTCGGCCAGGGCATCGCCGCCGAGCGCCTTCAATTGAGCCAGGCATTGCTGGGCTGCGGCATCATGCTCAAGATACGTCGAGAATGCGGCAGCGAGCTTTGACGCGTCTTTAAGATCTTCGGGCGACAGCGCCTTAAACTGATCAGACTGCAAAAAGCCCTCAAACAGCTGGTTGGCTAGTGCTCCCACCTGCTGCATTTGCTCGGGCGTGAGTTCCAGACCGTCAAAGATACCCGAGAAATCTGGGGTTGGCGCTTTTGCCATGATGTCGCTGAAGTCGATGTCCTTGCCAACGCCCGAAAGGTCAATGTCCAGCCCCGACAGATCGATGCCAGAAAGGTCCATACCGCCGGCCGCACCCGAGAGTGCAGACGCATCAAACGAGAACGCGCTCTTGAGCGCCGCCTCGTCCACGCTGAACATGCTGCTCAGATCCACGCCTTGTTTGGCCTCGCCTTGCAGTTCGTCGAAGGTTTTGCCCGTAAAGACATCCATCTCGGGGTGAGCAAGCTGCTCCTGCACAATCTGCGAATTTGCGGCGCGTTCCATAAGCTGACGAGTCAGTGCATGCGTATAGGCAATGCCCGGGGTCAATGCGCTCGCGTTGGCCGTCTCGTTAGGTCGCACCACGCCCACAATGCGCACGTCAATACCGTCGGCAACCTTGGCCGTCATAAAGTCGGCATCGTCAGGCATGTCAGTCCATATGCCGGTCTCTTCGTTTTTGCGATACGCATCGGCCGGCGACAGCACCTTAAACGTCGTGGACAGCGCATCGTCGTAGGTAAATTCGGTGCCGATCTCGGGCGTTTCGACCCCACCGTCAGCCGTCATAGCGCTGTTTACCAGATCGTTGAGCTCATTGATATCCAGCGCACCGATGCTGTAGAGCGTGTAGTCGCCCACCGTGCCACGGCTCGAAAGCCCCATCACGGCTTCGTTAGCAGACGTAGGCCAATGCCCCGCCACGACATCGTACTGGCTGTCGAGCAGGCTCTGGTCGTCGATCATCTCGTTAAAGACCGAGGTTCCCATGGATTCCATGCTCACCGTTGCCGCCGAGCTCAAACAGCGCTTCATGGCCTCGGTCATAGCGTTGGGCACCAGCCGAACAGGCTTCTCATCGCCCTTGCCGGCACGATAGACAACCGGCGATACACCGTAGCCGTACTGAATGGCGTTGACCTCTTTATCGATGCCGTCGCCACCGGCATCGAGCCATGCCTTAAAGCTTGTCATGTCGTTAGACTTAACGCTCGCAAACATATCCTTTACGGCCGTGACCACAGGAATCTTATCGGTTCCCTTAGCCTTGCCGCCGGCACTGTCGTCGGACGAGCCCTCGTTCTTGGACATATCGTCGTCCGTGGCCCCCTGTCCGCCCATCATGGACGACAGGTCGTAATCCTGCTTGGAAATGGTGAGCGGGTAGCTCGAGAGCGTATCCTCCTCGACCTTTTTGATGTAGCCGTTTACGCCATTGGACAGCGCCAGAATCGCCGCGATACCAATAATGCCAATCGAGCCCGCAAAGGCAGTCATGGCCGTGCGGCCCTTCTTGGTCATGAGGTTTCGGGCAGAAAGCCCCAGCGCCGTCACAAAGCTCATCGAGGTTTTGCGCGTAGGCTTTGCCTCGCGACGCGCGGCCTTGGCAGCATCGAAGGGATCGGAATCGTCGGTGATCTTGCCGTCCGCCAGATTGACGATACGCGTGGCATATTGGTACGCCAGCTCGGGATTGTGCGTGACCATGATGACCAGGCGGTCGCGCGCCACGTCCTTGAGCAAATCCATGACCTGTACGGATGTCGTTGAATCCAAAGCGCCGGTCGGCTCGTCGGCAAGCACAATCTCGGGATCATTAATCAGGGCGCGGGCGATGGCCACGCGCTGCATCTGTCCGCCCGATAGCTGGCCTGGGCGCTTGTTAACGTGCTCGCCCAGGCCGACTTTCTCCAACGCCTCGCGCGCACGCTGGCGGCGCTCGGCATGCCCCACGCCCGTGAGCGTGAGCGCCAGCTCCACGTTTTCCAAAATGGTCTGATGCGGAATGAGGTTATAGCTTTGGAACACAAAGCCGATGCGGTTGTTGCGGTAGGCATCCCAATCGCGGTCGCGGAAGTCCTTGGTCGAGATGCCGTCAATCAGCAGGTCGCCAGAATCAAAGTGGTCGAGTCCGCCGATAACGTTGAGCATCGTGGTTTTGCCCGAACCCGAGGGACCCAGAATGGCCACGAACTCGTTATCGCGAAAAGACAGGCTCACGCTGTCGAGCGCCACCTGCGTAAACGACTGCGTAACGTACCTTTTGCAAATACCTTTGAGCTCCAGCATGGACGGCAACCTCTCCTGCGCAGGCACCCTGCCCGCTCTCCTCCGCCGTTCGTATTCGACGCGTTTGTCCTACTCTATCCCCATTTTTTGCCGACGCCAGTGAGGAATGTAACAAACCGCGCCAAAAAACGAACGGGACGGCGCCCAAAAGAAGAGGTCCCGAGCGGGACCTCTATATGGTGGAGCTTATCTTGAAAGGTAGCGGACTACTTCGTACAGCGGCGCACGATCATCGCCATGCTTTACGCGTTTTTTACTGCTCGCTATTCGCAATCGCCTGGTCGATAAGTTTGTTGAGTGCTGCGCGCTGCTCGGCGGAGCTGATGGCTCCCACGATTGGATCCCCTACGATGTTGCCATTCTGATCGATGACATACGTTGTCGGGAACGAGAACAAATTTGACGTAAACTTACCGGCCTCGCTATCCGACTTGAACCAGATGTTCTTATATGTCACGCCCTTCTTGCTCAGCACGTCCTTAGCATCTGCAATCTCGCCCTTGTTGCCATCGAGCGTAAAGGAATTGACGCCCACGACCTGGCCGCCCTTCTTGGCAAGCTCCTTATTCAGGTCCTCAAGGTCGCCCAACTCACCCACGCACGGCTTGCAAGTGGTGAACCAGAAGTTCATGACGGTGACCTTGTTCTTAGAGAACAGCTCGTCGCTGCTCACGTCGTTGCCGTCCAGGTCCTTGCCCGTAAAGCTGGGGAACTTCGTCGCCTCGCTCGAAGCATTGGCACCAGCCGTCATGCCAGCGGTCGAAGCGTCGACGCTCTCGCCTGCGCTCGGCGTGCTTCCACAGCCGGGGAACTCCTTCTCCAAGCTCTCGAGCTTGTCCTCGATCTCCTTGATCTGCTGTGCACCGGCCTTGAGTGTCTTAAGCTCATCCGCCGTGAACTCATCCTTGGCGCCGTCGATGGTCTTGAGCAGGAAATCGCCGTAATTGCTGCCGTCCTCAATCATTGCCGAGTCTTTATTTGCCGCATTGAATACCTTTTCCCACAGCGCGTTATCACTCGAAAAGATCTCGTTCTCCTTCTGCATGAGCTTCGCATACAGCTCGGCGGCCTCGTCGGCATTGGCCGGCTTCTGCGCAGTGAGTTCTGCAATCTTAGGATCGGAGATCGCAGATTCGCTCGCATTGCCACCGGGCGCCGAACATGCCACAAGGCACAAGGCCAATACCGGCACCATAAACAGGGCCGCAATCTTAGAAAGCTTCATAGTCATTCCTCCGTTTTGTCGAAGCTTGTTTACTTTTTATCGGCGGTCAAGGGGAGCTTTTCCGCCGACACATCCAGGCCATAGCGATAGTTGATGGCATCGACGGGACAGGCCCCGATGCACTTTCCGCACCGGATGCATTCGGCATGATTGGGCGCGTGGACCACATCAACGTCCATCTGACAAACCTTTGAGCACTTGCCGCACGAGACGCATTTGCATGCATCGACCCGGATCCCCAATAGGGACACCTTATTCATGAGCGCATAGAATGCGCCAAGTGGACAAATCCATTTGCAGAAGGGGCGATAGAACAAAACGCTCAGCACTACCACGACAATGAGAACGGCAAGTTTCCAGGTAAAGAGCTGCCCCAGCGCAGATCGAATGCCGGCATTGGCAATGGCCAGCGGAATGGCGCCCTCGAGCACACCCTGTGGACAGATGTACTTGCAAAAGAACGGGTCGCCCATGCCCACGTCGTTAACCACCAAGACGGGCAGCAGCACCACGGCAAACAGCAGCACGACGTACTTGATGTACGTGAGCGGCTTGAGCTTTTTCGTGGAGAACTTTTTGCCGGGAATCTTATGAAGCAGCTCCTGCAGCCAGCCAAACGGGCACAGAAAGCCACATACAAAGCGCCCCAGCAGCACGCCGAGCAAAATGAGCGTACCGGTAACATAGTAAGAAAAGTTGAACTTGGATGAACCTACCACCGACTGGAACGACCCGATGGGGCACGCACCCGATGCCGCGGGGCACGAATAGCAATTAAGTCCAGGTACGCAGACTGTTTTTCCCGCGCCCTGATAGATGCCGCCTTTGGCAAAGTTTGGCAGGTGAATATTGGTGACCAGCGTCGCCGCCGCCTGAATGAATCCTCGAAATCGGGCCAAAACATGCGACGCGGTGTTTTCTCTTTTATCCAATTCCGATACACTCCAAGCACAGCCTAATCGCTTTGGCCAGCACGGCATCCGCCTCGCCACGCATAACACCAAAGCACACCATGGCAATTCCGACGATCAACAAAGCGACCTGTACCACGGGTTTTACCGCTTTGAACAACCCAACCACTCCTTTCGTTACGCGACCATTGGACCATATCGACTATAAAATCCGTGTTAAGCGCGATTTGGAATGTGCAAGGAGACTGTTATGCGTATTTTGATCGTCGAAGACGAGCGAGCACTGTGCGATGCAATCGCGCGCAGCTTGCGAAACTTGGCGTACAGCGTCGACTGCTGCCACGACGGGCAGGAGGCGCTCGACCTACTGGGCGCCGAAGTCTTTGACCTCGTGGTACTCGACCTCAACCTTCCCCGTATCGATGGCATGACCGTGCTCAGGGAACTTAGAAAAACCGACTGCGAGACCAAGGTACTGATTCTGTCCGCACGTGGCGAAGTATCCGATAAAGTCGCCGGACTCGATGCCGGCGCCAACGATTACCTTACC
>URNQ01000036.1 GCA_900549245.1 uncultured Collinsella sp. | reverse complement strand
GCCCAGAACCCGCAGGTTCGCTCCGTGGTCTCCAAGACCATGGAGGAGTGGCTGCTGCCGGCTCAGCTCTACATCCAGAACAAGTTCCGCGAGGCCTTCGATGCCGTCGAGGACCAGCTCCCCGAGCACACCGTGCTGGAGCCCGAGGGCAACAAGAGCAGCTTTACCGTCACCTTCCCCAGCTGGAAGGAGCGCGACGACGCCCACGCGGTGCTCGCCAACGGTGGCGTGCGCTTCCGCAGCGGCAAGGCACTCGTACCCTTCCGCATCACCGGCAACATCGACTGGGGCGTTCCGGTGCCCGAGGTCGATGGCGTCTCCGACGTCACCTGCTGGTGCTGGCCCGAGAGCCTGTGGGCGCCCATCAGCTATACGCGTACCGTGCTCGCGCGCGATGCCAAGGCCGCCGGCGTGACCGAGGGCGTCGCCGCCCAGGATGCCGCCCTCATGGGCGAGCCCGCCGCCGACTCCACGCAGGTGCCCGCACCCACCTACCAGCACAGCTCGCTCGACTGGCGCGACTGGTGGTGCTCTGACGACGCTCAGATTTACCAGTTCATCGGTCAGGACAACATCTATTTCTACTGCATCGCGCAGACCGCCATGTGGGAGGCCCTGGGCTGGGACCTCACGCAGAGCACCGTCAGCGCCTGCTACCACCTGCTCTACATGGGCAAAAAGGCCAGCTCGTCCTCGCAGACGCCTCCCCCGCCGGCAGACGACCTGCTCAACCACTACACCTGCGAGCAGATGCGCGCGCACTGGCTGTCGCTCGGCCTATCCGAAAAGCCGGTGAGCTTTAGCCCCAAGGCATACGACACGCGTGTGACCGGCAAGGACAAGGACGGCAACGAGGTACGCGCCTGCGACGACAAGCGCGTTATCGACCCGGCCCTTAAGGAGAGCGCGCTGCTGACCGGCGTGTTCAACCGCCTGGCCCGCAGCTGCTTCTACGGCGTCGCCGTCAAGGAGGGCGACGAGAGCCCCTATCGCAACGGCTGCATCCCCGCCGGTGCGGCCTCTGCCGCCGTGGTCGAAGCCGCCGAGCAGGCAGCTCTCGCCTTTGAGCAGGCTATGTACAAGTTCGAGACGCACCGCGCGCTTGCCGTGTGCGACGACTACCTGCGCGCCGCCAACAAGCGCTGGAGCGACGCTTCCAAGGCCGCCAACAAGCTCGAGGGCAACGAGGCAAACGCCGCAATGACGCAGGCGCTCGTCGACGCCTTTACCGAGCTGCGCGTGGCGACCGTGCTCATGCACGGCATCGTCCCTGCCGGCTGCGAGCTCATCTGCGAGTACTTCGACATCGACCCGGTCGCCTTCTTTAGCTGGGATAACATCTTCGCCTCCACGGATGAGTTTGTGGAGAGCTTGGGCGAGAAGCCCGGCGAGCACCGCGTAAAGCCGCTGCCCCCGCGCTTCGACTTCTTTAGCAAGCACGAGAGCCAGTACTAAACACTCGACATGTAATGGAATGGGAAGGAAAGACGGATGTCCAAGCCGCGTCGTCGTAAGCAGAAAAAGCAGGTCAAGGCCGAGCTCAAGCTCAGGCAGTTTGCCGCCACCGAGCTTTCCGACCAGCTTGCCGCCCTTCCCTGCGCCGCCGACCTGCCGCGCTTTATGGTCGACACGGTCGCCGGCGCCTATGCGCCCGCCGATGCCGAGCTCATGATCGAGGGCTTCGGTGCTGCAGCCACACGCCCGGTCACGCTGCGCGCCAACACGCTCAAGGCAACCGCCGAGGACATCGCTGCGGCGCTCGATGCCGCCGGCATCGCCCACAACCCCGTCGCCTGGTACCCAGACGCCTTCATCCTGCCCGAGGCCCAGGTTTCCGACCTGTGGGGCCTCGGCATCTACCGCGACGGCAAGATCTACTTACAAAGTCTATCGTCCATGATGCCGCCGTTGGTCCTGGGCGCCCAGGCAGGCGAGGACATCTTGGACATGTGCGCAGCCCCCGGCGGCAAGACGACGCAGATCGCCGCCCTCACGCAGGAGCAGGCGCACCTTACCGCCTGCGAGATGAGCATTCCCCGCGCCGAGAAGCTCGAAGCCAACCTCCACCGCCAAGGCGCAAAAAACGTGCCCGTCATGCGCATCGACGCACGCGAGCTCGACGAGTTCTTCCGCTTTGACCGCATCCTGCTCGACGCTCCCTGCACCGGCACGGGCACCGTCATCAGCGGCAACGAGAAGAGTCTGCGCGGCCTCACCGAGCAGTTGCTGAGCAAGTGCGCCCGCTCGCAGCGAGCACTTCTGGACCGCGCCATGGGAGCCCTCAAACCGGGCGGCACGCTCGTCTATTCGACTTGTTCGATCTTGCCGCAGGAAAACGAGGACGCCCTGCAAGAAGCCCTCGACAAGCATATGGACTGCGAGCTCATCCCCCTCGACGGCACGCCAAGCGAAAGTGAGGTACGCCGTGCCCAAGAAGCTGGTGAGGAGCCGCGCATCGAGTCCAACGCCCTGACCGAGGCCATTGCCGCGGGTCAGGTATCGGCCATCGCCAACGGCCTGCCCGGCACGCTCACCATTCCGCCCAGCCGCGAATTTGAGGGCTTCTACATTGCCCTGATCCGAAAACGCAGCTAGCGCACGGATCCAAAACTCAACAAGCTATCTCCGTGCGCGTTTGCCCTGCTGGTCGCGATGCTGTTTAAGCATCGTGCGCTCCTTGCGTTCGGCCCTTTTGCCCTTAATGGCCGTGACCACAAAGTAGATGACCGCGGCGGCTACGATTGCGCCCACGCATAGGCCAATCGAGCCCAACATTGCCGAAAATTCCATACCGCGTCACCTCTCTTTTAAACGGGACTTTCAAGATAGCACCTCGATCACCGCCACCACAGCTCCTTCACGTTCGCCGCCCTTCGGTCTAACGGAGGGCGCGGCGGGGAAAAATCAACTCGTCAAACGATTTAGCATTCGCAATTCCGGCTGCATCGCGCCGGCCGTCATCACATAGAATCGAGCTTCCATGGATACCCTCAACGATCTAAATGAGCGCGTCGACGCCTTCGTCGGCACCAGCTCTTTCGACACGCCTGCCGCGGCAAACGACCAAGCCCCCATCGATGTGCCCGCCGAGGTTCACGAGGACATTGTCGCCTCGGTCGATTTCTCCGAGGTCGAGCTCGCAGACGAGTTCACCGAACCCCAGGTAGCCGTGACCCCCAACGGCCTGCTCCCTATGGAGCCCCTGCCCATCGACGGGCGCCTGCGCAAGGCGGCCCTTCGCATGCCTGACGAGATTGAGGAGGCCAGCGGCTTCACGCTCTTCGGCCGTCGTATCAAATCGCTCATCTACACCACCGACGTCGCGGTCATCCGCAACTCCAACGCCGATGCCGTCTTTGCCGTTTACCCCTTCACGCCGCAGCCCGCCATTACGCAGGCGCTGCTGATCGTCGCCGAGTGCCCGGTCTTCGTAGGCGTGGGCGGTGGCACCACCACCGGCAAGCGCTCCGTTCAGATGGCAGCCGTCTCCGAGATGCAGGGCGCGGCGGGCTGTGTGGTCAACTCCCCCGCCACCGCCGAGATGGTCGAGCACATCACCAACATCGCCGACATCCCCGTCATCGCCACGGTCGTACGTTGCGACGACGATGCTCACGCAAAGGTGCGCGCCGGCGCCAAGATTCTTAACATCGCCGCTGGCAAAAACACGCCGCAGGTCCTGCGTGAACTGCGCGAGCACTATCCCAACCTGCCGCTCATCGCGCCGGGCGGCAAGACGCCCGAGAGCATCCGCGAGACCATCGCCGCCGGCGCCAACGCCATCATCTGGACGCCGCCTTCGGCACAGCAGCTACAGACCGACATGATGCAGCGTTATCGCAAGATGAAGGAAGACGCCACGCCCGTTATCTCGCGCGACGATGTGCCCATTATCGACCAGGTCGCCGCCGCCGAAGTCAGCCAGGTCGAGAACATGAATCCCGACGTGCCGATTCCCGACGAGGTCATCGAGCGCGTCGCCTCGATCCACGAGCGCGTCGAGGAGCGTCGCGCCAACCGCGGGCTCAAGCCCTCACTGCACGGCTTTTTCTTCCGAGGAAAGAAACGCTAGCAAAACATCTTGGCCCGCCCCACAAACGTGAGGCGGGCCGTTTTCGTTTGGGCAATCATGCAGCGATGTGATGGGGCAAATTAATCCACGCGCTTGTCGCCCATAAAGAAGAGCGCCACCGTACCAGGTCCGGTGTGTGAACCGATCAGAGTACCGATGTTATTGATCTCAATCTTGCCTTTAAGCTGCGGAACCTGTTCCTCAATCAGCACCGCAACGGCCTCGGCATCCTCGCGGCACGCCGAGTGCGACATGATGCACTTACCCGAATAATCCGCACCGTCCTGCACGTGTGCCATCATGGTCTTAGCCATCTCGGAAATCGCGCGCTTCTTAGTGCGAATCTTCTCACGTGGCGACAGCTTACCTTCGCAATCGACCGTCATAAGTGGGCAAATCTTAAGCGCCGTGCCGATAATCGCGCTCGCAGCCGAAATGCGACCGCCGCGCAGGTAGCTCGACAGATCGGTCGAGAAGAACCAGTGGTGCAGGTTGAGCTTGTGCTCCTCGATCCATGAAGCCGTCTCGTCGAGCGAAGCGCCGCTATCGCGCACGTCGGCGGCACATTCCGCCAGCAGGCCAAAGCCCGAAGACGCCGCCAGCGAATCGATGACGCGCACCTTGCCGCCCTGGGGATAACGATCCGCGAGCATCTGTGCCGCAACGCAGGCCGATCCATACGTGCCCGAAATACCCGAGGACAACGTCAGGTGCAGCACGTCTTTGCCCTCGGCAACAAGCGGCTCCCAAAACTCCTCGTACTCACCCACGCTCACCTGAGATGTCTTGGGCATGGCGCCCGCGGATATCTGGGCAAAAAACTCGTCCGGCGTAATCGACTGATACAGATCGTCCGTATAGACAACATCGTCGATCTCGTAATGAAAACACACGACAGGGATATTGCGCGATTCAAAGAACTCCCGAGTTCGGTCGGCGGCAGATTCACAGGTCAGGACAAAATCACTCATATGAGGCTCCTTACTCATTGCTGCGCAAATTATCGCACAGTGAGCCTACATACGGTACATATGTCCACTATTTACCAAATCGAACCAAAAATAGCGAACATCTTTACCACCATCGTCTCCACCGGCCCCACGCATAAATATCTGAGAAAACACCCTCTGTCGTCTCCACTCAACCGCCATATCTACCTCAACTAAATCGATTTACCAAACCGTTCAGCCGACAATTCAGCCGCTGGCGCAAAATCGAAACAAAAGCGGCGCATACTGATAAACGTTTGACGCTGTTTATCAGTTTTACCAGCTCCATCGGAAGGTGTTTCATGGTCGCATTCGATCGCAATCCGCAAGACTTCAAGTATCTGCGTCTGCTGTCGAAACAATTTCCCACCGAGCAATCCGCGTTTACCGAGATCATCAATCTCTCGGCCATCCTCAACCTGCCCAAAGGCACTGAGCATTTTATGAGCGACGTGCATGGCGAGTACGAAGCCTTTATGCACATCCTCAACAACTGCTCGGGCGTCGTGCGCGAGCATGTCGACGAAATCTTTGGCGAAACGCTCTCCTTTGACGAGAAGGGCGAGCTGTGCACGCTCATCTACTACCCGCGCGAGAAGATCGAGCTGGTCCGCAGCCAGCGCGAGGACTCGCCCACCTGGTACAAGACGATGCTTGACCAGCTCATCATGGTCGCCCGCTCGCTTTCGAGCCGCTATACGCGCTCCAAGGTGCGTAAGGCCATCCCACGCGATTACGCCTACATCATCGACGAGCTGCTACACACGCATCCGGACGAGAACAACTATCGCGTGCGCTATCACGAGCGCATCGTGGAGTCCATCCTAGAGACCGCCAGCGCCGACGACTTTATCGAGTCGCTCGCCTCGCTCATCAAGCGCCTGGCCGTCGACCACCTGCACCTGGTGGGCGATATCTTCGACCGCGGTGGCGGCGCGGCCAAGATTATGGACCGCCTGCTCACCTACCATTCACTCGACATCCAGTGGGGCAACCACGACCTGCTGTGGATGGGCGCTGCGGCCGGTGAACCTGCCTGCATCGCCACGGTGCTGCGCAACAACCTACGCTACGACAACTACGAGATCCTGGAGAACGACTACGGCATCTCGCTGCGTGAGCTTGTCGCCTTTGCCGATGCCACCTACACCGCCGGTGAGTCCATCACCCCGCTGATCAAGGCCATCAACGTGCTGCTCTTTAAGCTCGAGGGTCAGATTATCCAGCGCCACCCCGAGTTCGACATGACCGACCGCCTGTTACTCGACAAGATCGACCACGACACCGGCACGGTCACGCTCGCCGACGGCAGCGTGTGGCCGCTCACGACCAACGACTTCCCCACCGTCGACCCGACGGACCCCTATACGCTCACGTCTCAGGAGCAGCACATCATCGACAAGCTCGTGTCCGAGTTTGTCACCGCCGATCACCTGCATCGCCATATCGATTTCCTCTATTCCCACGGCTCGATGTACAAGGTCACCAACGGCAACCTGCTGTTCCATGGCTGCGTGCCGCTCAACGAAGACGGCACCTTTAGCAGCATGAACTGCCTGGGCACCTGGCACGCTGGCCGCGATTATCTCGATTTTTGCGACCACATCGCCCGCCGCGCCTGGCGCGTGGGCGACCGCGACGCCCTCGACTGGATGTGGTACCTGTGGATTGGCTTTAGCTCACCCGCCAGCGGACGCCTGGTGCGTACCTTTGAGCGCGCCTATATCGCCGATAAGAGCACCTGGGTCGAGCCGATGGACCCGTACTTTACGCTTACCAAGTCGCCCTCGGTCTGCGATGACATCATGCGCGAGTTTGGCGTCGCGCCCATGGCATGTTCACCGACCGGCCACATCATCAACGGCCACACGCCCGTTAAAACCACCAAGGGCGAGCAGCCCATCCGCGCCGAGGGCAAGCTGCTGGTCATCGATGGCGGCTTCTGCCGCGCTTACCATCCCAAGACGGGTATCGCCGGCTATACGCTCATCTCGAGCTCGCGCGGCTGCCGCCTCAAGTCGCACCGGGCCTTTACGACGGTTGCCGAGGCACTCACCCGCAACGTCGATATCGAAAGCGAGACCAACCGCTTTGACGAGGCCGACCGTCGCCGCATGGTGAGCGACACCGATTCCGGTGCCAAGATCCGCAGCCAGATCCAGGACCTGCGCCAGCTGCTCGATGCATATAGAAACGGTGCTATCGAGGAGCGCGCCTAGCACCACCCGTGGGGATTGGCTAAACTTGCTGAGTTTGTCATCCCCGCGGCGCCCCGGCGCCACCATAAGGCAGGTACCATGCAAAAGCTCCTTGCGCAGATCATGAAGTTTGGCGTCGTCGGCGTCATTGCCACGGTCATCGACTTTGGCATTATGAATCTGCTCCACTACGGTCTGGGCCTCAACATCCTAATCGCCAACACCAGCGGCTTTATCATCTCACTCATCTTTAACTACCTCGCCAGCATGAAGTACGTGTTTGCGCACAAGGAGGGCATGTGCCGCCGCCGCGAGTTCATTATCTTTGTCGTGCTGTCTGTGATCGGTTTGGGACTCAACGACGGCATCGTGCTGGCGCTCAACGCCGGCCTGGGGCTCGAGGCCAATATCGCCAAGATTTGCGCCACCGCGCTTGTCATGGTCTACAACTTTGTGACCCGAAAGATCTTCCTGGAAGGCAACGAGACCAAGTAACTCGCAACCTTACAGCTTTACAATGCCCACGGATGACACGCGTCGAGCGCTGTGTTGTTCGTGGGCATTGCTCGTTTACGGGCAAATTTTCAACGTTTGCGGATTAGCTCTTGAAAATTTGGCGAGTTCGTATAGTTCTTGGCAAGGACCTTACGTTTCCCTTGCAAAAGCTCTAAAGTATCCTCTGCTCGATTCATCAACGCGTTGGATGTGATTACGTGCGCAAGGCACTGGCACAACCTCATACCAAGCAGTTCCTCAAGTTCGCTGTCGTGGGTCTTATCTCCTTTGGCATCGACTGGGGTATGCTCATTGCGCTCGTCGAGCTGTTTCACCTCGACTTTTTGATGAGCACCACGGTCTCGTTTACCACGTCCGTCGTGGTCAACTACTGGCTCAGCATGAAGTACGTGTTCGACCATCGCGAGGGCATGAGCCGCAAGCGCGAGTTCACGATCTTCACCATCCTGTCGGTGATCGGCCTGGGCCTCAACGACCTGTACATGTTTGTGGGCGTCACGTTTTTGAGCATCGGCTACCAGGCCATGAAGGCCATCGCCACGTTCCTCGTCCCCTGGTACAACTCCTTCAGCCGCCGCTTCTTCCTCGAGGGCGCACGGTCGTAGTCGATTCGCTATTTGCTTGAATGTATAACCGGTTGGAATTCCCATTCCAACCGGTTTTTTGTTTGCCGAGAGACCCGGCGACCCAATCCCATTCGCATGAAAAACGGGCGGCCCGGATGTCTGTCCGAACCGCCCGTCTGGCGCGCTATGTCGAAGCCTCTAGCCTGTAACGTAATACCAGACCACGTTGTCGCCGTTGGAGAGAACGTAGTTGCTGCAGGCCGTCATGGGCGTTGTGCCGTTGACGGAGTACATCCAGCCGCTCGTACCGCCGTACTGTTTCTCCGCCAAACCACCAATCGCGGAGACATACGTGCCGTACGACGAGCCATGCGCATTGACAGAAAGGCCCAGCGCGCACAGGGCATCGTAGACGGTAGCGCCTTCGTTAAAGGTAAAGGTGCCACCAGAAGACACAGGATTGCCCACAGCGCTCGATGTGACCGAAACCGTCACTGTTACGTAGCTGGACTCCTGCGAGCCGCTCTGGCCGCCCGAGGAGGCGTTTCCACCATTAGAGGATGAAACTCCATCAGACGACTGGCCACCGCCCGAAGAAGCACCGCCAGACGCATTGGAAGTATCACCGGCTCCCGTATTTTGGGCAGCGGATTTATCGCCAGACTTCTTGCCGTCCTGGTCCTCGGACTTCTTGTTATCCGAGTTCTTGTCCGATTCCTTGTTTGAAGACTCGGAATCGTCCTTGGACTTGGACTCATCTTTTGCGTCATTCGATGACTTGGAATCCTTGGAACTGGCCTCGCCCGAAGCGGAAGACGAGCCAGACGCCTTGGTGTCCTTGGTGACGACGCTCTCCCCCGTCACGGCCTGAATGATCCAGTCGATAGACCAGGCACCGCTTGTGGAAGGATGGACGAAACCCAGCGAGACGACGATCAGAATGGTACACGCGGCAGTCAGAACGCCGAGGAGCGCCTTGCGGCGAGGGGCGGACGCCGCCGAAGCGGCGCCCTTTTGCTTTGCATCGTCAAGCTGGATAAACGAGGAATCTGGTTGCTTGGGGTCAGCGTCCTTGGATTTATTGGACACAGCCCTCACCTACCGACGTTTGGTGAACACGAACACGCCGACGATGGCGAGACCGATAACGCCGGCGGCAACGCCAACAATGGCGAGCGGGTTGGTGCCAGTCTCCTGCTCGGAAGCACTAGAGGACTTCTTAGCAGTGGTCGTGGAAGCAGCACCCGTATCGGACTTGGAATCGGACTTCTTGTCGGACTTGCTGTCCTTCTTGTCAGACTTCTTGTCAGACTTCTTCTCGTCCTTCTTATCGGACTTATCGGAGCCCTTCTTGTCGGACTTGTTGTCCTTGGTCTCGGTCTTGGTCGACACCGTCGTCTTGGTCGTCGGCTTATGACCCGGGGCGATAGCGCCGCCGGCCTGCTGGCCCTTAGAGCCGGAGCCGGAACCCGTGCCCGTGCCAGCGCCAGCACCAGAACCGTTGCCAGCGCCACCGTTGCCACCATTAGTGCCAGAACCGCCATTGCCGCCAGGGTTAACGGCATTCTTGGTCCACTTGGCATACAGCGTCAGATCGGCCGTCACCGGTGTACTGAAATCATACGCCTGCGTGCAAGCCTCATCGGTATACCAACCGCCGAAAGTGTAGCCATCGCGCGTCGGATCGGCCGGCTTGACCAGCTTGCCGTCGGCCGTAGCCACAAACTTAGTGTCGCAAGCAGACCCGCCGTTGGAATTAAAGGCAACCGTCCAAGACTCAACAGCCCCGAGCTTGAACAGCGTGCCCGAATCATTGATGTAGTAGAGGTTGCCAGAAGCATCGGCAATGACCGGAGAGTCACAGTATTGGTAATGGCCAGCCGCATCATAAATCTGCGTCGCCTCTGCGTCGCCGAGCGTATAGCGATACACGCCACCACCAGCAGAGTAGTTGACGTAATCCTTGCTATCCGCGCTGTTAACGGTGAAGTACACATAGGTCTTGCCGCCCTGAACACTCACCAGCGGCGTAGCAGCAATACCGTTGAGGCCAGCCGGCAGCGCCTTGCCGTCGGCAGCAGCGACCATCGTGGTCTTACCCGTCTTCAGGTTATAGAGAACCAGAGCTGAGCCAGTAGCCGTCTGTCCGCCGACAATCAGATTGTCACCAGACACCGCAGGGGCGCTCAGATTATTCGTAAGGCCCAGATCAACCGTCTTCTGTTCACTCAGCACGCCCTTTGCCGAAAGCGAAATCACATGGAGCTTTCCATCGTGCGTCATCTGATAGAAGGTCGAACCATTGGACGGATCGGCAATGCAATCGGCATTTGCGACAGCGCCGAGCTTCATGGTCGAAACGACATCGCCCGTCGTCTTATCAATGCACTTAAGCGTGCCCGCGCTCGTAGGAACAATGGCGTACTTATCCGTCAGCGCAGCGCCAGTCCAATAATAGCCCTCGGAGGGGTCAATGTTCTGCCAAGAAACTTCGCCCGTGGCAATCTTGATACGCTTCAGGGAGCCGTTGCCGTAGGTCGCGTTGTAGTTCTCGTCATACGAAATATCGACCGTACCAACATAGACGTACTCGCCGTCCGAAACCACGGTGCAGGAGCTCTGCGTCAAGTCCGTCAAACCAGGCGTCAGCCACTTGCAGATCAGCTTGTCCGCAGTAATCGCCTGGACCGCACCGCCGTTGAGCGGAACGATGATAAGGCCGTTGGTATAGATCGGACGAGAGGTGTAGCTCACCTTGGAGGCAAGCGGCGCAGAGGCAACCTTTTTGCCCGTGGACGAATCGATCTTAATGAGCTCGTTCTCGGTCGCGATGTACACAAAACCGTTAGCAATGACAGGCTCGCTGCAGTTGGCATACTGCTGGCCAGACTCGGCCTTCCAATCGAAGGCCCACTTAAGACCGAATATTGGCA
>URNQ01000035.1 GCA_900549245.1 uncultured Collinsella sp. | reverse complement strand
AGTCGCTGTGGCAAAACAGCGCGTTACGATCGCAGACGTCGCTCGAGAGGCGGGAACCTCGACGGCAAGCGTCTCGTATTACCTCAACGACAAACGAGAAAAGCTTAGCGAGAAGACGCAGGCAAAGATTGCGCGCGTCATCAAGGAACTCGGATACGTTCCCAACGCCCAAGCGCAAACGCTCACCGGCAAGCAGACCCACGTCATTGCCATTATCATTTTGGATAACACCAACAAGTGGGCGGGCCTCGTCCTCAACGGCATGGAACAGGTCATGCTCCCCGCGGGCTACCAGACGGTCGTTTGCACGAGCAACTTCGACCCCGACACCGAGCTCATGTACGTCGACAAGATGCTCTCGCTGGGCGTCGATGGCTTTATCATCCAACCCACGGCAAATTTCAAAGCCGTCCACGACCGCATCAGGCGCGCCGGCAAGCCCGTCGTCTTTTTTGACGCGGCCATCTACAGCCCGGGCACGAGCTGGATCAAGACCAACCTCTACGACGGCGTGTACAATGCCACGCAGGCGCTTCTCGACGCCGGCTACGAGGACTTTTTCTCCATTGCCGCCAATATGACCGAAATGCGCACCCGCATGGAGCGTTTCCAGGGATATGCCGAGGCACTGGCCGCGAATGGGCAGCTCTACAAAGCCATCCCCATCGACCACAACAAGCCGTCAATCAACGAGCTCACCGAATACTTTAAATACAAGTTCAACCCCGCCAAGCGCACGCTCATCTTCGTGCAAAACCAATGGGCACTTCCGCGCGTCTATAAGGCGCTTCAGCCCATGGTCCATCTGCTCCCACAGCAAATCGGCCTTTTGGGACTCAACTGCGAAGACTGGACCAACCTCACCACGCCGACCGTCTCCACCATCATCGAGCCCGTCGACCAGGAAGGTCGCGAAGCAGCCGAGATGCTCCTCGCCCTACTTGACGGCAGCAGCGAACCCGGCGAGCAGCGTATTCTCGAGTGCAAACTCAATTGGCTCGATTCCACCTCGATCTAGCCATACGCCAAATATGAAGCAAATGAATCAGTAGTGTTTGTCCCAAATCTTAAGTATTTGTTCGACAGAACGGCCCCTGCCGGCTCCTGCTAGACTGGTAGATTCCCAACCGTCCATCCAGGAGCCCCAATGTCGCGCAAGTCCGCCTACAAGCAAGTACTTTCCATCGGTACCGCCGTGGTGCTGGGGTTTGCGCTGTTTACGGGATCGCTCGATGGGGCGCCCAAGCTGTTGTCGCCGCAAAGTGATGAGCAGGCGGCGGCTCTGGCCGAGAAGCAAAACGAGAGTCCCAGCCGCACCGACGACGAGGCGGACCTGGTTGCCCGGCTCGAATCGGGAACAGCGAGCTCCTCGGACTCTCAAAATAGCCAAGACTCTGGCGATGGCCCCGAATCCGCCACGACCAACACCGGTGACGACGCCTCCGCGGACAGTGCCGCCACCCCCATCGACGAGGTGGAAAACCCTGACCTCAACCGCGCCCGCGGTGTTTACCTCAGCAGCATTCCCGACTACGCCGGCAACCCCTACGTAGCCCTTCGCGCCGACAGCACGCACCCGTTGGGCACGCCATCATTCACGCTCGACGAATACGAGCGCGCTACCAAAGAGGGCTGCTTTAAGAAGTTCTCCAAGCTCGATAGCCTGGGCCGCACCCGCAAGGCACTCGCCTGCGTGGGTCCCGAATCGCTCGGTCAGGGCAAGCGCGGCGATATCTCGCGTATCCATCCCGCCGGGTGGCACCAGCAGCGCTACGACTTTATTCCGGGTCAGAGCCTCTACAACCGCTGCCACCTTATCGCCTGGTCGCTCTGCGGCGAAAACGCCAACCGCAAGAATCTGCTCACCGGCACGCGCTATCTCAACGAAACGGGCATGCTGCCGTTTGAAGAGCAGATCCTCGACTATATCCACGACACAGGCAACCATGTGCTCTGCCGCGTCACGCCCATGTACAACGAAGAGGAACTTGTCTGCCGCGGCGTGCGCCTTGAGGCGCAATCGGTCGAGGACCACGGCAAGACCCTCTGCTTCCACGTATATTGCTACAATCTGCAGCCGCACGTGCAGATCGACTACGCCACCGGCCGCAATCAGGCCTCGGGGGACTAGGGCCGACCAAGCTGCCCCAAAACCTAAAATGATCCGTTTTCCTCCGTCCCCCCAGGGATCAAAAAGGGCCGCCCTGGATTGCCCAGAGCGGCCCTTGCACCGGCATGCATGTTGCAGGCAACGCCACGCGCTACTTGGCGCGGCCCTCCTCATAGCGCTCGACCAGCTTGGCCTGAACGTCATAGGGCACCTGCTCATAGCCCGCGGGCTTCATGGTAAAGTCACCCGTGCCGCGCGTGATAGAGCGCAGGCGCGTCGAGTAATCCGTCAGCTCGGCCAGCGGCGCCTGGGCAATGACCACGGTGTCTCCGCGTTCATCGGTCTCCATGCCCGTCACGCGACCGCGCGATGCCGAGATGTCACCCATCACGGCGCCGGCGTAGCTCTCGGGAATAGTCACCGTGATTTCCTCGATGGGCTCCAGCACCACCGGGTCGGCATCGGCGCATGCCTTGCGCAGGCCGATGCGAGCCGCCGCGCGGAACGCCATCTCGTTGGAGTCGACGCTGTGATACGAGCCGTCGTACACAGCCACGCGAATGCCCGTGAGCGGGTAGCCGGCAATGATGCCGTCCTTCATGGTCTCCTGGACACCCTTGTCCACGGCGGGGATCAGCGAGCGCGGAATGCGGCCGCCCACGACCTCATCCACAAACTCGTAGCCGTCGCTCGTGCCGTCGGGCCCAATAAGCGGCTCCACGCGCAGCCAGCAGTCGCCGTACTGACCGGCGCCACCGGTCTGCTTCTTGTGGCGACCCTGGGCGCTCGCCGTGCGGCGGATGGTCTCGCGATACGGAATGCGGATCGGCACGCTCTTGGCCACGACCTTGGTGCGATCCTCCAAACGGTTGAGCAGCACCGAAACCTGCGCCTCACCAACGGCGGAGATGATAGTCTGGCCCGTCTCCTCGTCACGATCGATGCTCATGGTCGGATCAGCCTTGCACGCCTTCTCGATAAACGTATAGAGCTTCTCTTCGTCGCCACGGTTCTCGGCCTCGATGGCAATGCGGTACTGCGAGTTGGGGAACTTAAACGCCGCAGCCTCGACCTTACCGGTAATGGAGAGCGTATCGCCCGTCTCGGCCGCCAGCTTGGGCGCCACGATGATGTCGCCGGCATAGGCGTGACCGACCTCGGTCATGTCGCGGCCGCACATCACATACAGGTGGGCCAGACGATCGCTCTTGCGGGTACGCGCGTTGATCAGCTCAAGACCCGGCTCAAGCGTACCCGTCAGCACCTTGATAAAGCTGATGCGACCCTGCTGCGGATCGGCCAGCGTCTTAAACACAAACGCCACCGGACGGTCATCGTCGCTCGAGATTTTGAGCGAATCACCGTCGATGAGCGGCATCTCGCCGTAGTCGGTCGGCGCCGGGAAGTACGTCGCGATGTCGTCCATCAGCGAGTTGACGCCCTGCTCCTTAATGCAATCGCCCGCAAAGACCGGCACAAAGATGCGCTCGGCGATCGCCTTCGACAGCAGGCCCTCAAGCTCCTCCTGCGTCAGCGTCTCCTCGCCTTCCAGGTACTTCATCATCAGCTCATCGTCGGCCTCGGCCACCAACTCGCACAGATGGTCATGGGCCTCCTCGGCCTGGGCACGATACTCCTCGGGAATCTCCGACTCAACGGCTTCGGTGCCGTTGCAATGGCGCGCCTTCATGCGCACCAGGTCGATGATGCCGTCAAAGTCCTCGCCCTCGCCCCAGGGAAGGGTCACGGCGCCCAGGCGCGTGCCAAAGCGCTCTTGCAGCAGGTCCATCGTGGTCGCAAAGCTGGCCTCGGAGCGCGACAGGCGGTTTACGAACACCGCACGCGCCAGACGCAGGTCCTCGGCGGCATACCAGAGCTTAACCGTCGTAGGCTGTGGGCCGGCCTCGGCGTCGACCACAAACAGAGCCGTCTCGCAGACGCTCATCGCGGCAAAGGCGTCGCCGATAAAATCGGGGTAGCACGGGGCATCGAGCACATTGATGCGCGCGCCCTTCCAGTCGATCGGCGCGATGGTCGTCGAGATGGAAAATGCACGCTTGACCTCTTCGGGGTCATAGTCGAGCGTGGGCTTGGTGCCGTCGTGGCCGCCCAGGCGGGCGGTCTTGCCGGAAAGGTGGAGCATGGCCTCGGCGAGTGAAGTCTTGCCCACCCCGCCTTGGCCTACGAGCACCACGTTCCTTACGTTACCGGTCTTGGGAGCACCCATGATGACCTCCTTGCAGGGCCGCGCGCAATGCGCGACGCCAACGGGGAGAGTTCGCGGTCGGTGCCATCCCGGGAGCAGCATGGTCGGCAGCCGAGCCGACTCACCCTCCAAATGTCCTATGCCACCACCCTACCCTCACGGGCGACCGTCCATGCATACCTTTCGGCGCACGTATGAATACAGGCGGCGAGAGGAAGAGACAAGCTTGTGAGGCAATTATTGAACCCCATCGATGTAAACAAAAAGCCGCCACAGACCGTAAGACCTGTGGCGGCTTCGCCTCAATTAATAGTTGAGTAAATACCTGAGCCTATCCCTCGATACGGCTCAAGAACTCACGCGTGCGCCGCTCGCGCGGATGGTCGATGACCTGCTCGGCAGGACCCTCCTCGACAATACGACCGCCATCCATAAAGACCACGCGGTCGGCAACATCGCGCGCAAACTGCATCGCGTGCGTCACGATCACCATCGTCATATTCTGCGCGGCAAGGTCCTTAATGACACGTAGCACCTCGGCCGTCAGCTCGGGATCGAGTGCCGAGGTCGGCTCGTCAAAGAACAGAATCTCCGGGTCGAGCGCTAGGGCGCGGGCAATACTCACGCGCTGCTGCTGACCGCCCGAAAGCTCACAAGGAACCTTGTTCTCGTTGCCCGTAAGCCCCATCTGCGCGATCAACTCGCATGCACGTGCCTCTGCCTGCTCGCGCGGACGCTTGAGCACGCGAATCGGAGCATCGGTGATGCTTTTCATCACGGTATAGTGCGGGAACAGATTGTAGTTCTGAAACACCAGACCAAACCGCGAGCGCGCCTGTTTAGGAACATCGCCCTTTGCGTACACCGCGCCCGAACCCGCATCCGTCGCGACGGCAAGGTCGCCAAACGAGAGAGAGCCTCCGTCGAGTGTCTCGAGCAGCGTGGCACACCGCAGCAGCGTAGACTTACCGCCGCCCGAAGGTCCGATAATCGCCACGACCTCACCGCGCTTGACTTCGAGTGAGATATCCTTGAGCACCTCATTGCCGCCAAACGCCTTACGCGCGCTTTCGATTTTCATCACTGAGTTAGTCATGATAATAGTCCAGCTTCTTTTCGGCGGCGCCCAGCAGCATCTCGACCACAAAGTTAAAGACCCAGTAAATCAGCGCCGCGATCGCAAACGGCACCATGCTCACTTGCGAGGCAACCAGCGCCTTGGCCGTCGAGAACATCTCCCCCACGCCGATGGCAAACGCCAGCGATGTGTCCTTGACCAGCGTGATGATCTCGTTGCCCATCGCCGGCAAAATGCGTTTGGCAACTTGCGGCATCACGATGTACAAAAATGTCTGCAGACGCGAGTAGCCCAGCACCTCGGCGGCCTCATATTGACCACGCGGAATCGACTGCAGGCCCGAGCGATAGATCTCGGCAAAGTAGCCGGCGTAGTTGATGATGAATGCCACAACGCACGCCGTCCATTTGGAATCGGGCGTGAGCGAGATGCCAAACACGTAGTACGGGGCAAAGTAGATCGCAAACATCTGCAGCATAAGCGGCGTGCCGCGCATCACCGAAATATAGATGCGCGCAATCCAACGCAGCGGCGCGACCTTGCTCATGCGCATAAACGCCACGGGGATTCCCAGCGGAATCGACCCGAGCAACGTCAGCACAAACAGCTGCAAGCTGACCAAGAATCCCTGGCCAAGCATCTGCATCATGACCTGAATAGACAACCCAAGCTCTCTTTCACAGTAACGGAACAGCGAACCCAATGCTAAAGCGGGTTTTCCAGGTGCCCGAGTTTGCCGTGAAAGAGGAGCGCCGCGTACTAAATGTACGCAAGCGACGGTTTGAACGGCAAAATCGGGTGCCTGGGAAAGCCGCTATTTGAGCACCCAGTTGTCGAAGGAAAGACCATAGCTTGAATACTTATCGCACAGGTCCTTGACCGTGCCGCCCTCGTAGAGCGCCTTGAGTGACTCGGTTACAGCATCGGCCGACTTGGTGTCGCCCTTCTTAAAGCCGACGGCGTAGTGCTCGCTGGACAGCGGCTTGTCGAGCTGCGTATAGGCATCGGGCTTGGCGGCCAGCTGATACTGAGCGATCGAGAGGTCACAGGCAACGGCATCGACCGCACCACTCTCGAGCTGCATAAACGCCGTGTTGTACTCACCGATGGTATCGAGCGTGGCAAACGTCGCGGCCAGATCCTTCTGGTCGCCCTCGAGCACATCCTGCGCAGCGGAATCAGTCTGGGTAATCACGGTCTTGCCGGCAAGATCGTCCCAGCTCTTGATACCCGCGTCCTTCTTGACCACGAGCACCTGCTCATTGAGCATGTACGGCTCGGAGAACGTGTAGTCGTCCTCGCGGCCCTCCATGGTAAAGCCGTTCCAGATGCAGTTGATGGCGCCGGAGTTGAGCAGCGTGTCCTTGGCATCCCAATCGATGGCCTCGTAATCGACATCCCAGCCCTGCTTATCGGCAACGGCCTTGGCAAGGTCAAGATCAAAGCCCGTGTACTCGCCGTCATCGCCCACAAAGCCGTACGGAGGGTAGGACTTGTCAAAGCCCACCACGAGCTTCTTGGACTCCGCGGCGCCCTTCACATCCTTGGCCGCGGCAGAACCAGCAGCGGAGCCCTTGCCAGCACCACCGCCGCAGCCGACAAGACCAAGGCCAAGCACCGTGGCGAGCGAGCCGGCTAGACCAACAAACTGACGACGAGACATATCGGTATTCATGGTATTCCCCCTCGATAGCACTTTAGTTAGGTAAAGTGAGTCATGTAACGTTCAGAATCATACACTTTAGCGTGATAGAGCACAAGGCGAGTTTGCCCGCCGCGTGAGGGGTGTGGGGGTTAAGTTTCCTGCTCTACAGTCCTGCTCAAGACGGAGGCCACATTAAGTGGCCTCCTGTTCGTGCGGAACTCGCGATAAACTTAACCCCCACACCCCTCACGCGGCGGGCAACCGTCGTTGGGCTTATCACTGACACGAATAAACCGCTTGTATATCGTCTGCTGGCTTGGCACGGTACAATACTTGCAGCTTTAATTCATGAATTAGTGGAGTTATTGATGGCAGAATCTCGTGCGGAGCGTAAGGCTCGTCGTGCTTTGATCGAGGCAGCTGAGGGGTCGGAGGAGAAATCTTCCACGAAATCCAAGTCTTCTAAAGCTGCAAAAAGCAAATCGACCAAGAGCAGGGCTAAGACCAAGCGTTCTGACTCTCGTCGGGGCGGGGACAAAGCGCCTCGGACTCGTTCCAAGCGTCCGCATAATGATTCGGTTCCATCCGTGCGTAAGGCCGTGGACCCCAAGTCTCCCTGTTCGATCATGAAAGCTTGCGGTGGGTGCACGGCGCTCAATCGTCCTTATAAAAAGCAGTTGGCAGCTAAGCAGGCTGCTATGGAGGAGCTTTTTGCTGCTCTTTGCGAGCGCGAGGGTATTAGCGTCGACCCCATTCGCGGTATGGGCGTCACCTTGGGCGACCCGGGCAAGTATCCTGCGCCGCGTGGTTTTCGCCATAAGGCCGCCACTCCCTTTGCCCCTGGCAAAGAGGGCGCTGTCCGCTGCGGCTTTTTTGAACGTGGGACACACAGAATCGTTGCTGTTCCTGAATGCCCTGTCGAGGCGCCGGGCACTCGTCAGATTCTCAACGGCATCGCTCGCGAGGCCGAACGTCTGCATATTCCTGCCTTTAACGAAGACAAGCATCTGGGGCTGCTTCGCTATGCCGTCGTTCGCTGCGGCTGGCGCACCGACCAGATTATGGTCACCCTCGTGACCGCTCAGCGCGACCTGCCGCATGCGCAGGAGTTCTTTGAGGCTGTCGCCGCACTCGATCCGCATATCGTCACCGTCGCTCAGAACATCAACGGTCGCCCCGGCAATGCCATCTTGGGTGAGGAGACTCGTATCGTCTATGGCGCCGAATGCATGCGCGACCAGCTGCTCGGCTGCGAGTTCGATATCTCCCCCACCGCGTTCTATCAGACCAATCCGCAGCAGACCGAGTTGCTCTATCAGCTCGCGATTGACGGCATGGACCTGCAGCAGGGTGACATTCTTATGGACGCTTACTGCGGTAGCGGCACCATCGGTCTGTGCGCCGCGAAGGATACCCAGGACAGAGGTGTCGGCATTATGCTGCTCGGCGTGGAGCGCAACCCGGCGGGCATTGCCGACGCACGTCGCAATGCCGAGCTCAACGGCCTCACCCGCAGCGCTTGGTTTATGGCCGACGACGCCACCGATTACATCCTGGACGCCGCCGACAACAACGAGCGGATCGATGTCCTTTCCATCGACCCGCCGCGCGCCGGCTCCACGCCTGAGTTTCTTGAAGCCGCCTGCGCACTCAAGCCGCGCCGTATCACCTATATCAGCTGCAACCCCGTGACCCAGGAGCGAGACCTGCACCAACTCCTCGACGGAGGCTATCGCCTGCTCAAGATCACGCCGGTCGACATGTTCCCTCATACCGACCACACCGAGACTGTCGCGGTCCTCGAGCGCCGCTAATCCACCCCGGTAGATTTTTTGGGACAAGAAAGGGGGCGGCCCGTCTGGACCGCCCCCTTTCGTTGGACATATGAGTCTCGTTACATCCCCTTGCGTAGGTCGCACACGCCAGCTGCCGCCATCTCGCGAAGCAGCGTCTCGCGATCGCGCGTCACGATCAAATCCAACGGGAAGTGAATCTCGTCGAGCATCTTGCGCGCGTGATCGAGCTTGCCAATGGCCATGCCAATGTGGGCATCGGTCGACACGCCAATACCCACGCCCAGCTCGGCGCAGCGCTCGGCGATCTTGCGGCATACGGCCCAATGCTCAGTGTCGACACCGTGTTCAAGACTATGGTTGTTGATCTCGATGATCTTGTGCTTGGCCTTGGCCGCCAACAGCACCTCATCGATATCGAACGGCACGCCCGAACGACCCGCATGCCCAAGCATGAACACCTTGGGGTGCTCCAGGGCATTGATGTACATCTCGGTCGTTTGGGCGAGCGTCGCGCCTTCGGCAAACTGCGGGTTATGCACGCTTGCCACCAAATAATCCAAATTACGCGTCACCAAATCGAACAGCGAATGCTCACGACTATACGAATCGCCGGCGATATCGAGCGAAACGGGAATGTCTTCGCCAAACAAGCTGCCGTCCAGCGAAACGATATCAGCCTCGGCACCACGCAGCACCAGCACGCCGCTCCAAATGCGCGGCCAGATATCCTGGTTAATAAAGAATTGGAAACTGCGCAGGTCATTGGGACAAGGCGTAACCATCGAGCTTAAATGATCGGCGGAACCGAGCACCTGAAGGCCGCGCTCCGCCGCCCAATAGATGTTCTCCTCGATGGTTGAGTACGCATGCGCAGAGAACATCGTATGAGTATGAATATCACAAGAAAGAAGGTAGGGCATCGGGTCTCCTTGTCCAGTATGGCCGTCGCGTATATTCATTGTACGCATAGCTTTCGGCAGTCGTAAAACTGCTTCATCCCAATCACACAACGGCATAGACAACGGGGTCTGGCTTAAAACCAAACCCCGTTTCACGTAAAACATTGTAAGCAGAGCGCTTTACTTTCGACGATATTCGTCGGCCAGTTGCTTCCAGGCAGGCAACGAATTGACGATGGTCTCGTAGCTCACACAGTAGCCAAGGCGGAACCAGCCCGGCATGCCAAAACTATCCGAAGGCACCGCGAGCAGTTCGTACTTCTTCGCGCGCTCGCAGAACGCATTCGCATCGGGCTCCAGCGCCTTCACCCACAAGTAGAATGCACCATCCGGCTCAACATAGGTGTAGCCGTACTCCGCCAGTGCATCGGTAAGCGCGGTGCGGTTGCGCGCATAGGCCTCGACATCACTCGGCTCATCGATGCAATCGATGATCACGCGCTGGAAGAGGGCCGGTGCGCACACGAAGCCCAGCGTGCGGGCGGCACCGGCAACGGCGGGCATTAGACGAGCTGCCTGAGGATTCGTATTGGGAACCAGGATCCACCCGACGCGCTCGCCCGGCAGCGAAAGCGACTTGGAATACGAGTAGCACACCACGGTGTTCTCGTAGATCGAGGGCACCCAAGGCACCCCGGCACCGTACACGATCTCGCGGTACGGCTCATCAGAGATGAGCGTGATTGGGTTCTCGGAATCGCGCTTGGCGTTGACCTCGCGTAAAACATTGGCCAGTCGCGTCAGTGTATCGCGCGTATACACTGCACCGGTCGGGTTGTTGGGTGAGTCGATAATGACGGCAGCGGTCTTATCGGTAATCGCCTTGAGCACGTTATCCACGCTCAGCTGGAACGTATCTTCATCGGCGAGCGCCTCGACGCACGTGCAACCAGCTTTCTCGATCCACACGCGATACTCCGGGAAGTACGGAGCGATAACGATGACCTCGTCGCCCGGATTGGTAATCGCGTTGAGCGTGCAGGTGAGCGAAGCCGCGGCACCCACCGTCATAAAGACGTCCTTGCCCTCATAGCTCGTGCCAAAGCGACGGTTGAGCGAGTCGGCGACGGCTGCTCGACATTGCGGCAGACCCGGCGCAGGCGTGTATCCATGCAGCTGGTCGCTCGGCAGCTCCAAGGCCTTCTTAATGGACTCAGCCACGGCGGCAGGTGCCGGAACGCTCGGGTTGCCCAGCGAAAAATCGAATACGTTCTCCGCGCCGATCTGTGCCTTGCGCTCAAGGCCATAGCTAAAGATCTCACGGATGATGGAGCTTTCCGCACCGCGAGCATACATAGTTTCGTTGATCATCTGTTCCCCTTTCGCATAGGCGCTATTGTACGCTTTAGCTGAGCAAAGTGCCGCAGCAATGTTGATTGGGGACAGACTTAAATGCGTGAAAACGCTCATTTGAACTGCGTCCCGAATCTTGGCCTTCTTTATTAGAAGCGAACACTAGGACGCTTTCAATAGCCGTTTCCGAAACTCCACCG
>URNQ01000034.1 GCA_900549245.1 uncultured Collinsella sp. | reverse complement strand
CCATTAGGTGGCCCGGCGTTTGCCCCGTCAAACGGGCTTTCCATTTGCCTTTCATTCTATTTGGTTTTCGCTCGCAGGCGTGGATGAGAGGCTCTCTTTGGCCTTCGAGATTGGGCTTGTATGGGTCGTATGCCACAAAATGGGCCTATCTACTACGTTTGCTACCACACCCTCGACCGTGACAAAGATTATGAAATTAAAACCGCAGGTAGGGGGCTTGCCAGTTTTCGGAAAAGGCGGGTATGGTCGGCCCTCTCGAGTTAAACGTAGTAAATAGGCCCTTTTCTTGGCGCGCGGTCAGCCCAATGCTAATCTCCGTGCCGGAACTGACCCAGTTGTTTGTAAGTTGCGGTGATATACGGACTGTTTGGCGCTTTGGAGCTTCAAAACAGTCCCTATCTCACCGCAACTTAGGAGAAGGGCGGGGGCGGTTGGGTGCTGGTGGGTCGGAGCGTGTTAGGCCTGTTTGCGGTGCTTCCATTGTTTGCGGCACCAGCGCATGAGCGCCTTTATGACGGGAATCGTGATGAGGATGATCCATGCAGGATGGGGCTGTCCCAAACAGAGCCACATGTAGAGGAACCAAGCGATGGCGGCTGCCGGGTAGATGGCCTCGATCAGCTTAGACAGGTGGCGCCGATCGATGAAGTCACCAATCGCGTAGTAGACGGGAACCAGAAAGACGAGGAAAAGCCCCATGCCCCATGTGCCGTAGACAATGCCGAGCACCAGATAGGCGAGAGTAACAAGTGCGGGGAAGGGGAATTTGTTCCATGCACGTCCGACCTTGGTGTGGAAATGCTTGCCATGATGGTCGAGCTTGTCGTGTGCTTCCTTCCAGCTGGAAAACGTCTCGCCGTCGATGGTGACGGTGCCGTCGTCATTGGTGCGTACGCTATGTCCATCGTCCTCAAGCGTATCGATATGCACGCCGTCCGGCCCCACATGCACCTCTTCGCCCTTGCGCTCGTTGGTCACATGGATGCCGCTCCAACCAACATGGACTTCCTCGCCTTTATTGGGATCAATGACGTGGATACCGCGCGCGAGGGAAATATCGACAAGTGGCTTATCGCTGCAATCAGCGTGCTCAGTAGAAGCCTCAGCCTCTTCAGCCTTATCTGAAGCTTTGGTGCCGGCGTTGCTGTTCTGTGCCTCATCATCAGCCTGTGAGTCATCAGCGCTAGCCACCGCCTCCCCATACAGCAGCTCATCCAGCGACACGCCATACAGCGCGGCGAGCGCAATAAGGTTATCGGTATCGGGCGAGGATTCGCTGCGCTCCCATTTACTGACAGCCTGACGACTCACACCCAGCTGGGCGGCAAGCGCCTCCTGAGAAAGCCCGGCAGCCTTGCGGCGATCGACGAGGCGCTGTGCCATCGCAAGATCCATGGTGGTTCCTTTCGTTTGATGGTCGAATCGAATGAGCCGAGTATGCCGAGAACAACCGGTAGCGACCACCATTTCTAGTTAGAATCTGCCCCAACCCTACCGCAACTACCGGTAGCAACCCCTAGCGCCCAGCCATTTTAGGACAAATGTCAGTGCTACTCTCAGCTAAGAGCCTGCAACATCCCAAAATCTCAGCCCACGCACTTGCAGCAAGAAGACGAATAGCCTCGGCCTCCCTAGTTACCGCAGGAGGCCCCAGGGCTTTCCTCCCAAATCTTTCCGCAGGACGGAAGGACCCCGCCGCGCGAAGCGCGCAGCGGGGTCCTGACATGTCCGAGGACGATTTGGGAGGAAAGCCCTGGGGCCTCCGATGAGAGCAGTTCCAGCCGAGGCTATTCGTCGCCGAAGCTGATGCCCAACGCCTTGGCCTCGCGCACCAGGTCGCTCTGGGGGTCGACAAACTTGAGCTTGCCGGCGACCTCCTCGAGCGGCATGTGGCACATCTTGCCGTCACGCAGGGCAATCATGTAGCCAAACTCGCCGCGTAGGCAGCCGAGCGCTGCCTCGACGCCGCACTGGGTTGCAAAGATGCGGTCCTGGGCGTCGGGCTGACCGCCGCGCTGCGTGTGGCCGGGGATGGCGACGCGGGTCTCGCGACCGGTCTTGGCCTCGATCTCCTTGGCGATGTCGTAGACAATCGACGGACTCGTGCGCTCGGCGAGCTTTTTCTTGTACTCCTTCTTGGACAGCGCCGCGTCCTCCTTAGAGATAGCGCCCTCGGCGACGGCCACGATGGTAAAGCGGCTGCCGGTTTCCATGCGATGCTCGATGGTCTTGATGACGTTGTCCATGTCGTAGGGGATCTCGGGAATCAGGATGACGTCCGCGCCGCCCGCGACGCCGGCATACAGCGGAATCCAGCCGACCTTGTGGCCCATGATCTCGATGACAAACACGCGCCCGTGGCTCGAAGCGGTGGTGTGGATGTCGTCGATGCACTTGGTGGCGACGTCGATGGCGCTCGTAAAGCCAAACGTCAACTCGGTGCCCCAGGTGTCGTTATCGATGGTCTTGGGCAGGGCGATAACGTTGAGGCCCTCTTCGCGCAGGCGGTTGGCGGTCTTGGTGGAGCCGTTACCGCCCAGCATAAACAGGCAGTCGAGCTGCAGCTTATGATAGGTGTGGACCATTGCGGGCACCTTCTCGACGCCGTCGGCCTCGGGAATGTCCAGGCGCTTGAACGGCGTGCGGCTCGTGCCCAGGATGGTGCCGCCGCGGGTGAGGATGCCGCTAAAATCGGCGGGCGTCATGACGCGGAACCTGCTGTAGATAAGGCCCTGGTAGCCGTCCTCAAAACCATAGATCTCAATAGGCTCTTCGCTATTGGTCATAAGCGTTTTGACAATGCCGCGCATGGTGGCGTTGAGCGCTTGGCAGTCGCCGCCACTGGTAAGAAGACCGATCCTAAGCATGATGAATCCTTCCGGGCAAGTTATAACATGCGCATAAGTTTACCCCCGCACACTGTTGATACGGGGGTAAAACGTGTTAGCTCAAGCGTATGGAAATGTAAGCAACGTCAGGCGAGCGTAAGGTCGACGGGCCTGGCTCCTTACAGTGCGAAGGCATCGACGTTGCCCCAGTGGCGGCGCAGCGTGATGGCGGCAGCGGGCTCGGTGTTGTCGAAGACGACCGACCACTGCGTGTTGCTGGTGATGTCTTCCGGATTGGGCTCTTGTGCCGCAGCGCGTAGGGCCTTCCAAGCGACTGCCTCGTCTTGGGCGCCGGTATGGGCGTCGAGGACATCGGCGATTGCGGCGGCGCGCTCTTTACCATGGCCCAGCTCGCCATTCTTTTGGTTGGGCAGCACTTCGTCGTCATAGCAGGCATAGAAGTTCGTAACCTGGCGCACAGGAGTCGCTTTGAAAGTGCGGTCCGGATCGCGCGGATCCCACTCCACCACCCGCGCGTCACCGGCGGCGTCGTTGACAAAGAAGTGGTAATCGCGTCCTGCCATGGCGTGCATGTCGTAGGCGGAAAGCAGGTCGACAGCTTCTTGCGTGGTGGCGGCACGGTCGAGCACCAGACGGATGGCGAGCGAGGTATTGATGACGGGGCGTTGCGTGTCCTGGTCACAGGGCTTGGAATCCAGGGTGAGTACGGCAATGGACACGCCGCATTCGTTAACACCATCGAGCTGGGCAAACGGGCCTATGAGTGCGGCGGCGCGTCCGGCGACGGAGTCAAGCGGAGTGTTATCGCCCAGGTTGTTAAGGGCGGCAAACCCGATGGAGGCATAGCCGTCGCGCGGGTGATTGCGCGCCAGCAGCGCCGAGGTGTCGTCCTTAAAGTCGTAATTGCGACCGGTGCGCACACGGCCTTCGGCATCTACGGCGACAAAAGCGCTGCAGGCAAACTGGGGCGCCTGGACATGTGCCGGCACACCGGGCAGCACCTGCGCCACCACGGTATCGATGTAGGCCTGGTCGTCGCGCACGCCAGCGGCGATGATGCGATCAAGATCGTAGTCGTAGGCAATGTCGATTGCGTACAGGTCATAGCCATCCGCGTAGCCGGTCAAGCGTTTGAGCGACGCGGCGGACTTGATTTGCTTGCGGTAAACGATGCCGGCGGCAGCGGCAAGGCCGACGGCGGTTCCTGCAACACCGCAGGTGATGGCAATGATACGTGGCTTCATGAGGACTCCTCTCAAAGCAATGCTATAGGCATTATCGCAAATGCCATACAGACCATATGCCGCATTCCGGCGAGTGGCATGGCATGCCGAGCCCTAGAGCAGCGCAATCGCAACGATGCAGCATCCGAGTGCCAGAACAGCAAGGTCTGCCCGGTCAAAGCGATAGCTGCGCAGGCAGGTTCTGCTGACAGCCGGGTGCGCTCCGTATTCGCGGTTGACCATGGCGAGCGCGAGCGTGTCAGAGCGCCGCAGCGCGTTGCTAAACAAGGGCGTGATGACGGGAATAAAAGCACGTGCACGCTGCAGGGGCGAGGGACTGTCAAAGCGCGCCAAGCGCGCTTCCTGAGCGGCCTTGATACGATTGAACTCTTCGATAAGCACGGGGACAAAACGAAGCGTGAGCTGTATGGCGACGGTGACATCGTCGGTGCGCAGGCCAAAACGGGCGAGGGGCCTCAGAAGCGCCGCGGCGCCATCGGCGAGTGCGGTGGGGGAGGTGGTCGCCATGAGCGTCGACGTTCCCAGCATAATGAGGGCAAAACGCAGCACGCAGAGCGCGCCAAAGAGCAGACCACCCGAGGTGATCTGCACGGGTCCCGCCTGCAACAGCAGAGTCCCCGATACAGTAAAGAGCGCGTTGAAGACCAGGACAAACCCCATAAGCCAGCGAAATGGCTTGAGGGCACGAAGCGCCTGGCGCATCGAACTGCCGCTTGCGGCGAGCGAGGCGAATGCGGTGAGCGCGACGGCGGCAAGGGCGCCGGGCTGCTGGGCGATAAAGCCGGCAATCATAAAGAGCATGCAGAATACAAGCTTGGTGGCGGGGTGCAGCAGGTGAACGAGGCTTGACCCCGGACGAAAGATACCAAACGAGACCGCCTTGGACGCTGGCGGAGTATGTCCGGTTTCCACGGGACGTGCGGCCGTCACGCCAACGGATGTCACCTGGATGCCCTCGGAACTTTGCGGCAGCAGCATGCCGTCCTGCAGCCGAAAGGCCTTGTCGCAGATGCTCAGCACACGCGAATCGTGCGTGGCGATTACAATGCCGCGGCCGTGGCGTGCGAGTTGAGCCAAGCACTCGAGCAGCAGCCGGTGGGCGCGGGGATCGAGTCCAGCGCTGGGCTCGTCGAGCAGCAAATACGGTGTCTCGAGTGCAAGCATATCGGCAACGGCGATACGGCGCTGCTCTCCGCCAGAATGGGCAAAGGGGCTTGTGTCGCCGATAGCGGCGAGATCAAACCCGACGCTGGCGAGCGATGTGCCAACGCGTCGCTTGACCTCGGCTTCGTCCAGTCCAAGATTGCGAGGGCCAAACGCCACCTCGTCAAAGACCGTGGCGGCAAAAAACTGCTGCTCGGGGCGCTGCTGCACGAGCGCCACGGTTTTGCGGTACGTACGAAGTTCATCCGCCGTGGGGCGTGTGCCAAGCGCGGTGCCGTCTGCCACGACAGACCCCGCCTGCACGGCAAGCGCTCCGGCAAGGACACGCAGCAGCGTTGACTTGCCGGAGCCGGAGGCGCCTGCGATGCCGATCACGCTGCCGGGCCTAATTTCCAGCGAAACATGAGATAGGGTACAGGTGTCTGCTTCGGGATAGCGGACGGTTATGTTTGAGCAAGTTAACGACACAGTTCCTCCAGGCCGCATCGAATGAGCAGATCGCGCTGGTCGGCAAGATCTTGCACGGTACCCAGGTATGCGATGGCGCCCGCCTCGAAGACGGCGACTCGGTCGGCGCGCGCGACCTCGTCGAGCAACTGCGTGATCTGGATCACGGCAACATCGCGCTGGCAAAGATGATCGATGAGATCATTGACGGCCTCGCGGGCTGTCTCGTCGAGCATCGAGGTTGTCTCGTCAAAAATCATGAGCGAAGGGGTGAGCGCAACCAATCCCGATGTCGCCACGCGTTGTTTTTGGCCGCCCGAGAGCGTGGCGACATCGCGACGTTCAAGCTCGACGATGCCAAGCTCGCTGAGTGCCTGCAAGACTTCTGAACGCATTTCGTCGCGGGGGACACCGCGGTTTTCGAGTCCAAAGGCGATGTCATCTCGCACAATCGGAGCGACGATCTGGTTATCGGGATCCTGAAAAGCAAGGCCTACGGTGCCCTGCACGCACATAGCGTGCTCGTTCACGTCTTTGAGCAGCCCCGCAAGCTCGAGTGCACAGGTGCTTTTGCCACTGCCGTTGGTGCCGACAAAGGCGATGCGCTCTCCTGCCACGATATTGGCGGCAAGTGCAACGCAATCGACGGAGGGACGTGTGTCATCGGCTTGCTCAATACCGGCGAGCGCACCTTCTGCCACCGCGCCCGTAATGCCGCCAGTGACGCAGGCGGCGACGCCCAGAACGCCCAGATTGATAAAGACTGCCGGGGTCTGCAGCGCCATGGCGGCAACGCCCAGCTGGCCTACATTGTGCAGCACGGCGGCAAGCATGCTCACGGGCACCAAGCCAACACCCGGCACGGCAGCAAGGGCGACCATGCCGATAAAGGCGAGGACCGTGCCGCCTAGGCTATAGACGAGCATCATGGGCGAACCAAACAAAAAGCCCGATGCAAAGACCTTGACGAGCGCAACGGCACCGGCGCTTTTGACATCGAGCGTATAGAGCGCGACGACTACGGCCACGTTGGCAAGGCCCAGTTTAATGCCGGGCACCGCGACGGGCAGCGGAATCATGGTCTCCAGATAGGACAGCACCAATGCGCAGGCGCACAACAGCGAAACGCGCGCCAGGCGGCGAGTGTGCTCGATATCGACCATCTCCACAGATTAGCGCCCCACTACGTCGTAGGTGGTCTCGGCGCTCGCGTCGACGATATCGACGGTAAGCTTGTGCGGAAGGCAGACAATTTGCTCCCCGGCAGCGTCAATCCAGCCCTGGTGCACGCAGTCCTGGTTGGGACAGTCTGCTTCCTCGACGTGCACGCGTCCGTCTTTGATTTCGATGAGGTTGGTTCCCAAGTCGGTCGTAACGCTCTTGGTCGTGTTCTGGCTCAGAGGAAGCTCGTAGACGTTTTGCTCTCCATCGCGGATAACGACTGTGGCCGTGTCGGCGTTCGTGTTTGCTCCCATCAGACGCGTGGCGACCAAGCCGACGCATGCGATGGCCGCTATCGCCAAAACCAGGATGAGGTTGAGTCTTTTGTTGTCGCGCCCATCGCGCGCACCTTTGCGCTTGACCATCATGGCTCCTAGTCCTGCAAGATCTTGAACGTCGAGCCGTCGCTCTTGGTGGCGCGATCGTCCATATCGACTAAAACGCCGCCTTCAAAGCGCTCATCGCTTTCGATGAGCTCCATGGCGCGGTCGTGGCCGAGCAAAAACAGGATGGTAGAGTAGGCGTCCCCAAGCACGGATTTCTTGGTCATGATTGAGGCGCTCTTGAGGTCGGTGGCGGCGGGGTAGCCCGTTTTGGGGTCGAGGATGTGGTAGTAGAACGTGCCGTCCTGCTCAAAGCCGCGCTCATAGAGGCCGCTCGTCACAAGGGAGCGGTTGCGCGTCTTGACGGTGGCGAGCACGTCGTCCTGCGCGCCGTTGGGGTCTTGCACGCCCACGTTCCAGGCGTCGCCGTCAAAGCTCTTGCCCATCACGTAGACGTTGCCGCCCAGGCTGATGGAAGCATCTCTGACGCCGCTCTTCTTAAAGAGCGCCACGAGGTCGTCGGTGATGTAGCCCTTGGCGATACCACCCAAGTCGAGCTTGGCCTCGGGGTCGGAGAGGGTGACGGTGGTACCGTCGACCGTGATGGTGCGATAGTCGACATGGGGCAGTGCCGCCTGGATGTCCTCATCTGCGGGCTTGACCTCGTTGTCAAAATCCCAGAGGCTCGAGACGGCGCCGATGGTGATGGCAAAGAGCCCGTCTGACTCCTCGGCGTAGCGGATGGCTGCCTCGATGACCTCGGCGGTCTCGTGCGCGACTTCCACGGGCTTGCCGCCTGCATTGTTGATGTTCCAGATATCCGAACCCTCCACGGTGCGCGAGAACTTGTTCTCAAAGTAGGTACAGCGGTCGGCGACCTCGTCCATGACCTTTTTGCTGCATTGGGCGCTGATATTCACGACAGTGTCGAAGACAAAGAGCGTCGTGCTCTGCACCTTGGGCGAGCTGTCGGAGCCCGCTTTGGACGCGGCTGCAGAGCCCGAGCCGCCCTGCGTGCCCGAGCAGCCGGTAAGTGCACCGGCGCAAGAGACGAGGGCCCCGCCTGCGAGGGCGATAAACGTGCGGCGGTCGATGGTGTGGGGGGTCTGGATCATGGTGAGCTTTCTGGTCGGTGGCGTTACGGATGAGCCTGCGCCTGCACGACTCGGTGTTGACGGGGTGCCGGGCCGCGGTTGCGCGTGCCCTACATGAGCAGGTAGCAGAGCGCGGCGAGGATGGCAGCCTTGACGAGCGTGAGCGCAACCTCGGTCCCGCGAATGGCGGGCCCTGCGGGCGGGCGCTTGCGGGTGTTGCCCTGCGCGAGCACGCTGGCATCGTCGGTTGCTTGATCGCGCTTAAAGCCGTCGAGCCGGGCGAGCGTCACGTTGGCCATGGGGCAGCCATCGGCGCAGCGCCCGCAGGCGATGCACTCGCCCGATCGCAGGTCGGCGCGCTCGGGGTGGATGCGCACCGGGCAGCTGTCCTGGCAGCGGTTGCAACCGCGCGCACAGCTTTCGCGGCGGCGGTTGAAAAGCGAGACCGGCAACACTGGCAGCAGCGAGAATATGGCGCCGAAGGGGCAGAGGAACTGGCAGAAGAAACGCTCGACAAAGGCCATCCCAACCATGACCGCGCCAAGCGCGGCAAAGGCCGTGGGCGCGATGCCCTCGAGCGAGCGCGCAGTGATGCCGGCGAAGGCGACCCAGGGGCTCGCGCCCGAGACCTGGGGCCAGATACCCATCACGCAGAGGGCGCAGATGCCCACGAGGACGGCGTACTTGACGAGCTGGAGCGCGTGCTGCACGCCCGCGGGGAGCCGGTGCGCGCCCTTGCCCTCAAGGCGGAGTGTCCGGCGCAGCGGGGTTGCAAGCGCGTAGACGATATCGCCGAGCGTACCGAAGGCGCAGGCAAAGCCGCAGAAGAAACGGCCGAACACGCAGGTGAAGGCCAAGAGGGCCAAAAGCAGGGATAAAAAGCCGGTGAGCTCGATGGGTGCATGGCTCCCGAGCTGCGTGAAGATGTACTTGACGCCGTTGAAGGCAGCGTTCCAGGCGGCCGGGAAGCAGATGAGAAAGCCGAACTGTACGCACCAGCGCACACCGCGATGGAGGTACTGTCGGCGCAGGCGCTCCTGCATCTTGTTCTTGGGGTGCGCGATAACGTTTGCGCCGTTGCGCAGGCTCTCAAGGGTTCCCGCGGTGCGCTTTGCGCCGCGGGTCTTGGTGGATGCAGTCCTGGCCATTACTGCGTACCTCCGGCGTTGCTCTGCTCAAGCGCCGCGTTGACGGCGTTTAGGATGCCGGCACTCGAGAACGTGGCACCCGAGACGGTGTCGACGTTGGTTCCCTGGGCATCGCAGATGGTCTGCGTGAGGCCCTCGGCCTGCGCAAAGTAGGCGGGGGTCTCGCCGGCGTGGTCCGTGACCTCGACGCTTTCGATGTATCCGTTCTCGATGGTCACGCGGCAGGTGACAGTGCCGCCGTAGCCCTGGGCGCTGCCCTCGAAGGTGCCGTCGGTGTCGTAGGCGCCGCGCGTCTGCGAGCGCTCGGCCTGGACAGCCTCCGCCTGGGTGCGGGCGTCGGCCTCTGCCGCCTGGGCGGCCCAGCTGCTGTAGCCCGCCACGATGGAGACGACGGCCGCGGCGTTGACGGCTTTGAGATAGAAATTGCGGTTGCGCCAGAGGTGGCGCCCAAGGAGGGCAAACGGGTTACGCATGGGCGCCAGCCTCCTCGGTGGCCCCGTTTGCGGTGGTCGGGTTGGCCGTAGGCTCATCGGGGGCGTTTGTCTTGTCAGAAGCGTCTGCCTTGTCGCCTTTGCTGTCGTTCGCGTCCTTATAAGCCGCGGCCGAGCGCGCGAGGGCGTCGGTGTAGGCGTTGGCGATGGCACGACTGGAGTAGGTGGCGCGCGCCACCACGTCGATCTTGCCAGCCTCGGTGCCCGCGAGCAGCTGCTCGGGGATGCCGGTGTAGACGGTACCGCGGAAGGTGCGGCCGTCGATGGCGTTATCGAGGTAGGGCTCGTTATCCTCGTCAAAGGGATCAAGCGCGTCGGAGAGGCTCTCGTCAGGCTTGCCGCCTACACCCTCGATATCGTGGATACCGGTAACCTTGCCGTCCTTAACGGTGACGGTGAGCTTGACGTAGTAGGGGCTGAAGGCTTCGTCGTCCTCCTCGTTTTTGCAGAGGGCGTAGCCTGTAAAGTCGCCGTCGGCGTAGTGGACCTCGTCTGGCGTGTCGGGCGAGGGGTCCGGGTTGGGCGCGGGGTCGGGGCCGGGCGCGGGCTCGGGGTCCTTTGTGCCGGCTGCGGCCTGCTTAAGGCAGACCTGGATGGCGCCCAGGGTACGCAGACGGCCCTCGCTCGAATACGTGGCTCCTGTCACAGTGTCGACATTGACGCTTTGCTTTTGCATGACGAGCCCGGGGAGTGCGTTCCAGGCGCGGCTCCAATACTCGGGCGTGTCGCCCGTGTTCACGAGTTCTATGTTGGCGATCTTGCCGTTCGCGATGGTCACGCGCACGCTGACGGGCGTGTCCTCGCTGTATCCCCAGGCGGAGTCGGTGTAGACGCCGTCTGCGTAGCCGCCGGCGGGCGTGAAGGGGTCGATGGTGTGGTGGGGCTTATTGGAGGAGCCGCCGGCCGCAGGGGCGGGGGCAACAGCCTCGGCAAGCCCGCCCGATGCCTTGACCAGTGCGTTTTTGATGGCCATGAGCAGGCCTTTTGATGAATACGTGGCACCCGAGATAGTGTCGACCGACGTCGACTGAGCGCTAATCACCGACTGGGTGATCGCCCGGGCACGCCCAAAGTAGGCTGGGTCGTCTGCAGACGACACTATGTCGATTGCCACGATCTTGCCGCCCGCGATGGTCACGCGCACGGTGATACTGCCCCTAAAGCCGGTACCTGTGCCTTCATAGGTGCCGTCCTTGAGGTTTGCGGCGTCCATGCCATAGGCCGAGGGGTCGAGCGATTCGGTTGCCGGCGTTGCCGTCTCCTTCTGGACGTTGGAGGTGTCGACGGTCTTGAGGTCGGCGCCTGCGGCCTCTTGCGCGGGCGTGGCGGCGACCGTCTTGGCCACGAGCGGGGTGTACTGGGACACCACGAGGGCCACGGTTGCGCCCACGGCGATCGAGGGCACGATGAAGCCTGCCGTGGCGAGGCCGTGGCCGAGCGCCTTGGCTTTTGAGTGCTTGGGTTGGTAGTTGTCCATTTGTGGGTGGTCTCCCGTGGTCGAGTATGAGAAAAGGCCCGCAGCCCTGGTTGGGGCTGCGGGCGCTTGCGTTGCGAGCGCGGGGGGCTACCAAGAAG
>URNQ01000033.1 GCA_900549245.1 uncultured Collinsella sp. | reverse complement strand
GCTTGGCGCCGTCGCTGCCGCGCTTGGTGAGCGCGAGATCCCAGGTGTAGGCGCACGCATCGTCGCTCGGCGTGCGGGTGAAGCCGGCATCGCCGGACTGGTCGGCAAAGGGAGAGCACGGGTAGCGCAGGTAGACCTCGTTGGGGCTGCCCTTCGCGATGCCGTGGTTGCATGCGCTGTTGAGCGGCGCATTGTACACGGCGACCACGCGGGCGCCCGCGGTGAAGGCGTCGGCCCCGCCGAGCGCGGCGATCAGGTCGCCGGTGCGCACGGTGAAGGTCTTGCCGTCGGCCGCTACCTTGGTGGCGCACTGGGCCGTGATGTCGGTCCAACCCTTCGCGGGCTCGGTGCCGGCGCGGCCGTCCTTGCCGGTCTGGACGGCGTCGAAGCCGCCGTCCGCGCCCGCCGCCACGTACACGCGCATGCTCGCGGCCACCTTGGAGGGGTCGAGCCCCGCGCTCATGGTGTCGACGAACCGCACCGTATAGGTGTCGTAGGCGGTAAGACCCGCCGGGACCGTGGCAGAGAGGCGCCAGTACAGGTCGTCGGCGACCGTGGCGTCGGCAGCCTTCTGCCAGGCGGCGGTGCTGTCCTCCAGCACATGCTTGGAGACCTTGGGGGTCGCCGCCTTGGGCTTGACGGTGACGGCGCTGCCGCCGACCAGGGCCATGATCGGCGCGGTGCCGGCCTCGCCCTGGGCGATGGCGTCGTCGGCGACGATGAGCCAGTAGCCACAGGGCAGCTCGGCCGCCGTGCCCGCGTTAAGGGCCACGAACACGGCGCCAGAGCTCTGGAGGGAACGAGCGAGCTGTGCGCTCAGCGCACTCGTAAGGTGGGAATCGGTGTTGAGCCACTCGGCAGCTTCCTGCGCGGTGGACTGGGAATTGGGCATGCCGGCGCTGTGCAGCACAGGCAGCGCGGCGTCGCGTGCGGCGTCGCTTGCCCAGGCGAGGTCGGTGGCGATCTTGGCGTCGCCGCTGTCGTCGACGACGTTGGCGCTAAAGATCTGGTAGGCGTCGTAGCTGCGCGCCACGGTGCCGCTCACCGTGATGGAACCGGTCGAGGTCGGCGCGGCCTGCGCGGAAGCGGGGAACACAACCGCGCAGGTGCCGATCAGGAGGGCAAGCAGCGCAAACAAGATCGGGAAGGAGCAAACTTTCTTATTCACGACGCTCGCCTCCCTTCGCATTCGCCTTGCGACGAATGTGCATCCAGGCCGCAGCAGCGCAAAGCACCGCCGCGCCGGCAAGGTACGTCAGAGTGACGCCCGACATACCAGAAAGGGGCAAAGAGGTGGAGTAGGTGTTGGTGAAGGTGGGGTTAGAGGTGTCGGTGAGGTTCTGTTCTTTGGCATCGGGGTCTGGTTTCCACTCGCCATCGGAGCCAACGGTTCCCTTCATGTAGGTCACCGCACAGTCGATCCTTCCTTTGGTGTTATCCGTTGCCACAACCTTGAACCTATAGACCGACTGATCAAACTTGTAATGCGGATAGGTCGAGCTTTCGTTCTCCTCGCGCACATAGTACGTGAAGATCTTGGATCCATTTTCAAGGTGCTTGAGCTCATAGTCCTTCGTCGCGAATTTGACCGGCACAGTCTTGTTGCCGTTTTCGTCGGTTGTAGCTTTCGACGGATCGACTGTTACCGTTTCCGGATTGGTGAAGTTCTCGTCGTTCGCAAGTTCGAACTTGAACTTCTTCATCTCGCCGCCGTCGACCTCCTTGGTCACCTGAGGTGTCCAAGAGCCCTTGGGTTTGTATGCATTAGTAAAGGTCTTGTCGGTGTTGCCATCGGTGATCTTAATGGAGACATCGCTACCGTTGTTCGGAGTAAACGTTTTCACCTCATTATTTTTGAGATTAGTAACCCTTACATTCGTAACTAAATAGTAGAAGTAATCAATTTTCAGCACCGGCCGCTTTTCGGTCGTAGTTGTAAGCTCAATCTTGTAGATGGTCTGGTCGTAGTCCACGCCAGGGACGCGATCCGCAACGTTGCCGGGGTCCTCAACGAGGTAGTAGACGTTCGTTCCAGCGGAGTGGACCCTGCCCAAATCAAAGACAAAGTTACCTTCAGCGTCGTTCGTGGCCCCATCGTCATCGCCAACTATTGAACAGCCATTGAGCTGCAATTTGCCATCATCATTATTATTAAAGCTAGGGACACCACCGCTCTCGCCCGGCTCCAAGAGTTGGAACCTGAATTTTCCCGCATCATCCGCAGTAAGCGCGCGGCCTTCCAGTGCCTTAGTGCCTTTGAGCTTCATCTTGGGGTACACGTTCACCTCCGTGGTGGAGCCAGCGATTACGTCGCCGTTGGTCATGATGCCGCCACCGTGAATGTTGGATCTGTTGCCCGTGATGAAGAGGGACGCAGCCGCGGTAGCAGCATCTTTATCTTCCTGAATCGGCTCAGATTTAAGGCCAATCATGTACTTAGCTTGGGCGCCCTCATACTTGCCGATAGACGTTGGTGTATTGTCGATCGTGCCCGACCAGTTAGCAGCTCCGCCACCAAGCATTTGTCCAGTTACGGCAGCGATATACGGATTGTTTTCCGAATTGAAAGAATCGTGAATTAAGAAAAGGTCCTCATGGCCGGCGTTTATAAAAGCTTCGGTTATTTCGCCGCCCTTATCATTCTCCTTATCGAAATCCCAGTCCTCGCTCTTCCCATTACTGCCGCCCGATCGTTTATCACCTTTATCGTCAGAATTACCGAAAATCGCGATGCCATCGGTATCGGTAATGGCAGTCTTACCAGTCGGGCAAGCGGCAAACCCGCCGCCAAAGCCTCTGGCATGATTGTTGGTAATCAGAGCGTTAGAAATCCTGAGGCGTGCCGGCTGAACGCTGTTGTCGCCGCTTCCCTGGACGAACACGCCGCCGCCACCCCAGTCGTTGGATGTATTAGTCGTATTGTTCGTGATATAAGCGTGTGAATCAGCGTGCGAATCAATCGGCACTTCAAACACGCTCTCGGTAGGCGCAGAGATACGGATACCGCCACCCTCTGAGTTTTGCGCCACATTGCTGGCGATGATTCCACCATAAAACGCAAACCCGGAAAGAGGTTTATTCCAAGCGCCAGCATAAACGCCGCCGCCAGCCTCGGCAGAGTAGTTGCCCGTGATGTAGCCGCCGCTAATAACCAGACCGCCTTTTTTCTGTCCTTCAGTGGAGCTAAAGGCAGCAATGCCGCCACCACCGTGACAACCGAAACCGAGATGCCCCCAGTCATTCTCAGTGTCCTGGTAGAACTGATATTTGTTATTGGTGATGTGACCATTCGTAATGGTCACCATAGAGTCCACAGCACAAATTCCCGCGCCATAACCTCTTTGATAACTATTTGTACCGTTGCCGGAGATAATACCGCCAACCATGTTTACCGTAGAATTCATGGCATAAACGCCGCCGCCACTGGGGGCATAGTTACCAGCGATTACGCCGCCAGAGATCTCCAGGGTCGAGTCCTCAACATGAATTCCAGCACCAGCACCACTGCTGCCCATAGAAGCACCACAAACGTATCCGCCACTCATGTTGACAGAGCCGTTCTGGGCATAGATAAGGCCATCAACGTTGCAATTGTTCTTTTGAGTAAGCACGCCACCCTGAAGGTTAAACGTACAGTCCTTACCATTGAGTTTGATGAGACTCACTCTGCTGTTGCACGCCACGATGGCACCATAAATATTGACGCTATATTTGGAAAGCGTTTCGGTTGTCTTGGTTATGTCTGCTGCACTCGGGGACGATTCGGTCACGTAGTAGGTAAGGCTAGACGGAATGTCATCGTTGTAAACAAGCTCTGCTGCTTTACCATAATTGTTTGGATTAAAGTTCTGGCCCTGATTATTTAGCTCGTTGACTTTGGAGACCTTTTCACTCGCTTCCTCAGGATCAAAATCCTTAAGATCAGAATCCTTAATTAAATCCTTAATTGTAAGTGTCGCGCCACCGGTGATGTTAAACAGGGGCTGGCTCTGATTCGTATATTTAATCTTGTGACCGTTTAGATTTAGTGTGATATTGCTGCCGCTCTCATCGAGTTGGATTGTTGAGCCGCACTCAACATCCGTCGTAAGGTCAAAGCTGGCTATTCCATTCTTTTCAACGGCCTCGAGCTTGTTAGCCAGGTCATTAGCGCTAGCTATCTCATTAGCTGCCGTTTTGGTTTGCCCGCCTTCTGCAGCTGACATTACGGCGTCGTCATTCGACGAGCTACCATCTTCGACCTGCAGCTCGTCCTCGAGCTGATCCTCAGTCTGAGCCTGCTCATCGCCATTTGAAGAGCCAGTCTCGCCACCCTCAGCGTCGTCACTATTCTGGTTTTCGGTATCCCCGTTGTTGGTGTTGTCTACATCAGTAGACTCACTTGAGGAACCCCCCCCCATCACAGTTTCCTCGGCAGAAACCGTCTGGACATCGTTGGCAATGGCCTGCGAGATCGGAGGCATGACGAGCGACAGTACCAGGCTCAAAACGGAGGCTCCGCACAAAACGCCTGCCAGTACACGGCGCGTCGCTTTATTACTCTGCTTAGATTTGTCCGAATTCGCTTTCATCGATGTCTCCTCCCCAAGAGACCGCGATCTTGCTCTTTCACCATCAAACGTATCTGCGCAATCTGTAATTGCGCTCGTTTAGTAATGCAATTATAACGGTTGTTTAAACATCTGAGCAAATAAAACCGATAGTTTTGTAGTGAGTTCTCAATTCTCTTGACAATTGCTCAGATTTACCTTCGTTTATTCGCTATCTATTTTTTGTTTCTGCTGGTAATTTAGTTGCCTATTATTTTTTAATGGCATTAGATTTATTTGCACAACATTTTGCTCAAGAGCGAACATCCTGTGAACGGTCGAAAATCGACCGTGAGCGGTAGGTCATCAACCGGGATGAATATCCTACCAAATTGATGAGAATATCTTAAACCCATCGGTGGTTAGAAGCGAGATGTTCATACAACCAAATTTGAATTTTCGCGCAGATTTTCGGTATCAATTCGCCCAAATCGCCTAAGGGCACCGCAAAGGAGCCTGTCCCCTTTGCGGTGGTTCTCCCCCGGCGCTACAGCAGATGTTCCTCGATAAAGATCGCGATGCCATCTTTGTCGTTGCTGGCGGTTACAAAATCGGCGGCGGCACGGGTGGCGTCGCTACCGTTTGCCATGGCCACGCCCACGCCGGCGTCAGCCACCATGCAGGTGTCGTTGTCCGCATCGCCAAACACGCAGATGTCCTGGAGCTCCATGTCGTTGAGCTCCGCCACGCGCACAAGGCCGCGCGTCTTGGACACGCGCGGATCCATAAACTCGTAGAGCCGCTGCGTGGTTTGCAGAGCCGCCGCCTTAACAGTGTTATCGGCAAACGTCGATGCCCGCTCAATCACCTGCGGCATCACCTCGGGCGCCATGGTAAACATCACCTTGGGCTGCGGCTCGCGCAAAAACTCGGCAAAGTCGACCACCTTGTAAGGTACGCCGTCGACGCGCGACAGGTGCTCGACGCACGCGTTGCTCTCGGGCACGTAGAACACGCCGTCTCGGGGGCAGACGGGCGTTGCCGGAAGGTCCGCCATGTGCTTGCAGATGCGCGCGATGGTCTCGCCCGACAGCGGATAGCTCAGCTCGTTGATGTCGTGCGCGCGGTCGATGACCTCGGCGCCACCGCAGCCCACGAGCACGTCCACCAGGCCTTCGATGCCCCAGAGCTCGTACATGGCCTCGGTCGCGTGGGCGTCGCGCCCGGTGCACAGGCCAAAGAGCATGCCACGCTCGCGCAGGGCGCGGATCGCCGCAACGGTGCGCGGGGACACCGTGTGCTGGCTCGTGAGCAGCGTGCCGTCGATATCGCAGAACACGGCTTTGATGTGGCTGAAGGTGGTGTCCATGGGGGCCTTTCTGGGTTGTGCGGCGGTGTGGGGTGTATCTGGAAGTGGCGTTCATGGTATACCAAAGCGCACACGGGGCGCTTTGGCGCAAAACCACCACAAAGGTGCCTGGCCCCCTTTGTGGTGGAAGTGACGTTTGCGGGCCAAACCATCACAACATTCGACGTTTTTCGGCAAAATCGCGATTTTTACCGAATGTTGTGATGGTTTCTTACCGCTTTACGGCACGATCCAAATGATTGCGTCCAAACAGCAGCAACGCCGCAGGGACCGCCGTCACGACCATGCCTGCCCCCACGAGTGTCCGTTGTATGCCAAATGTCGCCGCCAGCCACGGGGCAATCGCCAGCGGGGCCACGCCGGCAAACATATTGCCAAAGCCCATGACCGAGTTCACGCGACCGAGCTGCTCAAGCGGTGCCGTCGTTTGCACAATGGTGTTGTGGAGCGGGTTGACGACACCCCAAGCTATGCCCAGGGCGATCTGGCCGACGAGGGCCACGCCCACGTACGGCGTCCCCACATAGAGCAGGCTTCCCAGGCCTACAGACATGAGCGCCACGAGCAGTGTTTTAAGGTTGACCAGATGCGGCGGCAAGCGGAGCGCGAGCACGGCACCCAGCACCGCGCCCACGCCCGAGGCCGACGAGAGCCAGCCCATCCACTCAACGCCGACGTGTAGGACATCGCGATAGAAAAACGACTCGATCGGGTCGAAGGCTCCGTAGCCAAAGTTCGAAAGAAAAATAATGCAAAACAGCAGGGCGAGAACGCTGTTGGTGAAGACCGTCTTGATGCTGGCTGCAAAGGTGGCGTGGGCGGACGTGCTGGGGTTGGAGCTTTGCCCCGCACGCTCCCCCTCCTCTGCCGAATCGGCATCCGCATCCCCGGCGACATAGCTGGTCTGCGGCCTAAAGCCCCAGCCGGCGACGAACGCCAGTACGGTAAAGAGCATCATGAGCACGAACACCGCGCGCGACGACGCAGCCGCCGCGACAAAGCCGCCCAGCGTGGGTCCGACGATGATACTCACGTTTGAAAACATGGCGATGGCGGAGTTGATGTCTTTGAGCTCGACAGGGTCATTGGTGAGGTAGGCCGGATAGGACGTGGCGATGGGCTGAGCGAATCCCATCGTAAAGCCCAGAAACACCGCGCCGAGCAGGACGATGCCGGTCGCGCTACCAAAAGCGATGATCGCCGTGCCAGTTGCGAGCGCGCCGACGATGCTCAGCAAGAAATGGCGGCGCGGACCCCAGACGTCGAGCGCAGCGCCGCCCGCAAAGGATCCCAGGATCACGAAAACGTTCATAAACAGAACGGCCAGCGATGTCGCGACGACCGAGGCATCGTCCGCATAGGTGAGCGTTCCGATGACGCCGATAAAATAACTGGTCTGAAACCCGGTGTAGATGAGAAAGCGCATCGCCACCAAGCGCTTGGCCTGCACGGACAGCGATGATTGAGGCTTTGAGAAAAGAGAGGCGAGCATGGAGACTCCTTGTTTCATACGAATGCGGACGGCGGGCATTCGCCACCGTCTGTCAAATCAATCTATCCGCATGAAACATTAAGGACGCATCAAGCCCTTCTCTCCGTTTTTCGCCCACCATGAACCACTTGGTAGATTGTAAGGCATGTCCCACACATCTACCAAAGCAAAAACCACCACAAAGGTGCTTGGCCTCTTTGTGGTGGAAATGATGTTTGCCCAGATAAAACCTGCCAAAATAAACCTGTCCCTTTTTGGCAGGTTTTAGGCCAGATGATCTTGGATCAGATCGCAGATGGCTCGGGCGTCGTTGATGTTGATGGCTCGGGTCGCAAAGCCGGCATCGAAGGCCTGACGCGCCAGGGCTTCGTTGCAGGCAAGGGCCAGCGTGTGACCGTCGACCAGGTCGAGCGAGCTCTTGCCGCGCAGACGGTCGACACCGGAGCGCGCAACCACGATGTTGTCGAAGCCCTCGGTCTTGTAGCCCTCGATGATCACCACGTCGACATCGTTGTAACGCGACAGCAGCTCGCGCGCGGGCATCTCATCCTCCTCCCGCGTGTCGGCGTACTCCGCCCAGCGCGTGGCGCAGATGAGGCCCACGTGCTTGGATCCGGCCTGGTGATGGCGCCAGGTGTCCTTAGCGGGCACGTCGATATCGAAGCCGTGGTGCCCGTGATGCTTGAGCGAACCCACGCGCAGGCCACGGCGGGTGAGCTCGGCGATGACCTTCTCGACGAGCGTGGTCTTGCCCGAGTTTTGGTAGCCGATAAACGCGATGGCGTGGACGGCCGGAGGGGGAGCTGCAGGCGCGACGGCGGCAGGTGCGTTCGCGGGTGCGGCACCGTCAGCGGCCACGGCCTCAGTAGCAGCGGCTTGGCGCTCTGCGCGATCCCATACGCCCGAGCGGCCGCCTTCCTTGTGCAGCAGACGCACGTCGACGATCTCCATGCCGCGATCGACCGCCTTGCACATGTCATAGATGGTCAGGCACGCGGCGCTCGCGCCGGTCAGAGCCTCCATCTCGATACCCGTCTTGCCCGTCACGCCGGCCGTAACCAGTACGTGAAAGCCAACCTGCCCGTCCGCGCGCGCCGGCGCCCAGCCCTCGGGCACGTCCTCGGCCGGCGTCCCAGCCGGAGCGATGGGCGCAATGTCGCACTTGCTCTTGGTAATGAGCAGCGGATGGCACATGGGGATGATGTCGCTCGTGCGTTTGATGGCCATGATGCCCGCCACGCGCGCGCAGGCAAGCACGTCGCCCTTTTTGGCGCGGTCCTGCAGCACCATGGCCTGCGTCTCGGGATGCATGAGGATGGTGCCCTCGGCGATAGCGATGCGATGGGTCTCGGCCTTGTCGGACACATCGACCATGCGCACCTCGCCCTTGGCGTCCACGTGCGTCAGCTCGTCGCGACGGGCGTCGCGGGCGGGCTCGGTGGCGGCACTGGCAGTCGACTGCGCGGACGCGTCGGCGTTACCAGCATTCGCCGCAGCCGTGACTTTGTGGGCAGACATCGCGGCCCTGCGAGCGGCCTTGGTGGCATCGGCGTACCTGCTCTTGGCCATATGATCATCCTCCGATTTGGGACATAAATCGTTGCGTGCCCTCAATTATCGCGTGTTCCTGCGGTTTGTGGGCCACGGCATCGCGCCAAATCGAAAGTACCTGCATATCATCACCACGGCGCAGCGCCTCACGCACCGAATACTCGGCATCGCTGAACAGGCACGGGCGCACGTTGCCATCGGCCGTCAGGCGCAGACGGTTGCAATTCGCGCAAAAATGGTTGGACATGGCGCTGATGAAGCCGACTGTTCCCGCCGCGCCCGGAAAGTGCCAATAGCGCGCAGGGCCCGCGCCGGCAGGAGCGTCGTTGATGTCGAGCAGCTCGAGCTCGCCCAGTCCCGCCGCGGCGGCCCCGGTATTGATGCGAGCCCGCAGCTCGTCGCTCGGCACGGTGTCGCTCGCATCCCACAGCTCGGGATTGAGCGTGGGCGCGTGAGGGTCTACGGCACAATGCGAGCTCGTGTGCTCGTCGCCGATGGGCATGTATTCGATAAAGCGCAGGTGGATGGGGCGGTCGAGCGTGAGCCGCGCAAGGGCCGCCACATCCTGGTTGAGCCGGCGCACTACAACGCAGTTGACCTTAACAGGCTCAAAGCCCCAGGCAAGCGCCGCGTCGATGCCGGCCATGGTCTGCTCGAGTCGACCTAGACGCGTGATCTTTCCAAAGAGCGTAGGATCGAGCGTGTCGAGCGAGATGTTGACGCGGTTAAGCCCGGCGTCTTTGAGCTGCGGCGCCAGCTTGGGCAGCAGGGCACCATTGGTGGTGAGCGAGATGTCCTCGATCTGCGGGATCGCGCGGATGTCACGAATGAGCGGGATGATACGGCGGCTGACCAGCGGCTCGCCACCCGTCAGGCGCACGCGGCGAATGCCCTCCCCCGCCACCAGGCGCACAAAGCGGGCGATTTCCTCGGCGCTGAGCAGCTCGTCGTGCGCGCGGGGCGCCACGCCATCGGCCGGCATGCAGTAAATGCAGCGGAAATTGCACTTGTCGGTAACGGCAATGCGCAGGTAGTTGATATCGCGGCCAAAGCCGTCATGTTGCACGTGCCCGTCCACGCAGCCTCCCCTCACGCGGCGTTTTATTCTTCGGAAAACATAATACCCCACGGGAGAATCATGCCGACACCCGTACGACAGGACAGGTCGCTTCGAGCAAAACCGGCTTCCCAAGCCCATCCTCAGCATACAAACCATCACAACATTCGATGCTTTTCCCGTTATTGGCAAAAGACGTCGAATGTTGTGATGGTTTGCCTGCCCACGGCACCCCGTAGAAGGACCAAAGCGCCCCTAAAGACCGCCGTCCCAGTGCCGAATCACGAATTCTCGCAGGTCGTTCTGCCGCTTTTGGAACGCTTCGCTTCGGTCGCACTTAAGGCCCATCGCGAGTGCGATGGCGTTCATAGCCCGGTGCAATTGCAGCTGGTGGGCAAACTGAGTCCCGGTGAGGACGATCATCCTAAAGCCCAGCGCGCTCAGCACGGTCATACGCTCCGCATCAGATGCGCTGCGCTGTTTATCAAGATGGTCCGAGCCGTTGTATTCAATCCCCGTACCGCTCGCAGGCGCATATACGTCGATCTCGAAATACCCAGCCTTAGCGAGATACTTGAACTCGTTGGGAACATCGACCCGACGGTTGAGCTCGATCTTGGCGTATCCCAGCCCGCCCTGGGAACGTTTTGCTACGACCATGATTGCGGTGGCCGTCTCCATGGGCGACCGCGCGCCATCGTGCACGCGCTTGAGCACGGCGGCCGCGCGTATAGCCCCCTGACGAGATCGGTTCTCATTGCAATAGGCAATCAAGTCGGCAACGGTATACCTCTGCCCCATCTCGACATAATCGTCTGTCGACAGATGATTCAAATGATATCGGGCGCAGATTTCATAGCCATATTCCAGCTGTTCGGGCTCACTCATCCACGAACCCGCTTGGACAAAGCACATGGCCTCATCAACCACTAGAAGGCCCTCTGCCACCTCGATAAGATGGCCTGGAGGTACCGGCGCCCCAAACACGTGGCACCTAAATCCAGCCGGCGTCGAGCGCTCAAAATCAAAGTTGACGAGCGTATCGATATGATCGAGCTCTTCTCGTGGAATACCGAGCGAAACCAGATAGTCGGTAACGATCCCAACTGCCGTCGAAGCCCTCAGCCCCTTGGCATCGAGCCCCAATTTGGGCAGGTCCGCAGTCGGCTCCGCCTCGTTAGCAAGCGAGTCCTCATCGTATAGGCTGCTTGCTCGCGAGAGCGGCTCGGACGGGCGCGCCACGTTGTGGTACAGCCAGGCAGTCTTATGGGACAGGACGATCGGCAGGTCCATGAGCCCTCCAATGGAGTCGGATAACCAACCTTATTCCCCTGCCCACGGGTCCGCACACCTTCGTGCGCAAGAAAGCGATTCCGCCCGATCGAGTGGTAGAAAAACCATCACAACATTCGATGCTTTTCCCGATTTTGGCAAAAAACGTCGAATGTTGTGATGGTTTGAGGCGAGATGAGGGACACGGAGAGGTCAAGGCATCGTGCTCGAACGGGTTAATCCAACTCTTTTAAGCCATGCGCCAGCTGCCAGTACTCGCCGTGCTGAGCGAGCAGCTCTTCGTGCGTGCCGCGCTCGATGATGCGGCCGTGTTCGAGGACCATGATGGCGTCGGCGTCGCGGACGGTGGACAGGCGGTGCGCGATCATAAACGTGGTGCGGCCACGCATGATGCGGTCCATGCCGCGCTCGATGAGCTTTTCGGTGCGCGTGTCGATAGAGCTCGTGGCCTCGTCCAAGATGAGCACGGGCGGGTCGGCAACAGCCACGCGCGCAATGGCGAGCAGCTGGCGCTGGCCCTGCGACAGGTTCGCGCC
>URNQ01000032.1 GCA_900549245.1 uncultured Collinsella sp. | reverse complement strand
AGTGCTCGCCGTCGCCCTCGGAGGAACCCTCGGCGCGAGCCGGGGCCTCGGGCTTGTCAAGACGATCGAGCGAGATCTTACCGCGATCGTCGACCTCGATGACGACGACCTTGACCTCGTCGCCCACGTTGAGGACGTCCTCGACCTTCTCCACACGACCCTTGGCGACGCGGGAGATGTGCAGCAGGCCGTCCTTACCGGGCAGCAGATTCACGAAGGCACCGAAGGGCTGAATGGAGACCACGCGACCGGTGTACTCCTCGCCCGGCTCGGGAACCTTGATGATGAGCTTGATGCGCTCGACGGCCTGATCGACGGACTCGCCGGTGCCGCCGACAAAGACGGTGCCGTCCTCCTGGATGTCGACCGAAGCACCGGTCTCGTCCTGGATGCCGCGGATGACCTTGCCGCCGGAACCGATGACGTCGCGGATCTTATCGGTCGGAACCTGGATGGAGACGATGCGCGGAGCGGTGCTGCGCGTGGTGTGGCGCGGCTCGGGGATCACATCGAGCATCTTCTGCAGGATGAAGGCGCGGCCCTCCTTGGCCTGCTGCAGGGCGCGGGCCAGGATGTCGAAGGTAAGGCCGGTGGCCTTGTTGTCCATCTGCAGAGCGGTAATGCCCTCGGTGGTGCCGGTGACCTTAAAGTCCATGTCGCCCAGGAAGTCCTCGAGACCCTGGATGTCGGACAGGACCACGGTCTTGCCCTCCTCCTGGATCAGGCCCATGGCGATACCGGAGACCGGGCGTTTAATGGGCACGCCGCCGTCCATAAGGGCGAGCGTGGAGCCGCAGGTCGAAGCCATCGAAGAGGAGCCGTTGGACTCCATGACCTCGGAGACCACGCGGATGGCGTAGGGGAACTCGTTCTCGTCGGGAAGCACCGGAAGCAGAGCGCGCTCGGCCAGGTTGCCGTGGCCGATCTCGCGGCGCTTGGGGCTGCCCATGCGGCCGGTCTCGCCGGTGCAGAACGGCGGGAAGTTGTAGTGATGCATATAGCGCTTGCCCTCGGTGGGCTCGATGGTATCCAGACGCTGGCCCTCGTTGAGCATGCCGAGCGACAGCACGGAGAGCACCTGGGTCTGACCGCGCTGGAACAGGCCGGAGCCGTGAACGAGCGGCAGATAGTTGTCCTTCACCATGATGGGACGGATCTCATCGGCGGCACGGCCGTCGACGCGCTCGCCGGTCTCGACGACCATGGTGCGCATGGCCTTCTTCTCGAGCTTCTTGAGCGCCACGGGGATCTCGCGCTCCCAAGCGGCCTGCTCCTCCTCGGTGAACTCGGCACGGATGGACTCCTTCAGAGCCTCGACCTTACCGATACGGGAGAGCTTGTCGGCGTCGCGAAGGGCGGCTGCCATCTCGTCGTAGTGGGCGAAGATGCGCTCCTGGACCTCCTCGACGGGCTGGTCGAGCGGGTACTCCTTCTTGACGATGGCGCCATTGACCTGCTCCCACTCGGCAACGAACTCGTCCTGGGCCTGGCAGAAGGCGGCAAGGGCCTCCTGGCCAAACTTCATGGCGGCGAGCATGTCGTCCTCGGAGATCTCCTCGGCGCCGGCCTCGACCATCGAGATGAAGTCGGCAGAGCCGCCCAGCTCCAGGTCCAGGTCGGAGTTCTCGCGCTCCTCATAGGTGGGGTTGACGATAAACTCGCCGGTCTCCACGTTACGGCCGATGCGCACGCAGGCAAGCGGGCCCTCGAAGGGCACGCCGCCGAGCGTCATTGCCAGGGAAGCACCCATGACATTGATGACGTCAAAGGGGTTGACCTGGTCGGCGACGAGCGAGGTGGCGACGATGTGCACCTCGTTGCGGAAGCCGTCCGGGAAGCTCGGACGAATCGGGCGGTCGATCATACGGGCCGTGAGCGTGGCCTTCTCGCTGGGACGGCCCTCACGCTTGAGGTAGCCACCCGGGATGCGGCCGGCGGCGTACATCTTCTCGTTGAAGTCGACGGTCAGCGGGAAGAAGTCGTAGTTCTTGCGCTCCTTGGAGACGACCACGGTATCGAGCATCGTGGTATCGCCCTGCTTGACCAGACAAGCGCCGGTGGCCTGCTTGGCAAGCTCGCCGGACTCGAAGGTGTAGGTCTTGCCGTACAGCTCAAAGGTCTTGGATACGAGTGTCATTGTTCTCCTTTACCCCACAGGCCCCTTGCCTGCGGGCTTCTCATGTGACGCGGGCCCCCTGCCCCCGCCACGCTTCAGAGCGTGATTGTTCACGCCCTTACACAAAAAGAGCGCCCCGCTGCGCAGGACGCTCTTAGCATGTACAAATCCTTACTGGATGTTGTCGCGGATGCCCAGAGCCTTGATGAGCTCACGGTACTCGACGATGTCGTTCTTCTTGATGTAGGAGAGAAGACGACGACGACGGCCGACGAGCATGAGCAGGCCACGACGGGTGTGGAAGTCCTTCTGGTGGGACTTCATGTGCTCGGTCAGCTCCTTGATGCGCTCGGACAGGATGGCGACCTGAACCTTGGGGTTACCGGTATCGACCGGGGAGTTACCGAACTGGGCGGTCAGCTCCGCCTTGCGCTCTTTGGAAACAGTCATTGTTTCACCTTTCGTTTCGCGTCGCCCGTGGGCGACTCTATTCGCCTCGGACTGGGAAGCCGCCGGTGGAGCGAACATCCAAGGTCGAGGTACCAACAGGTCGGTATGTTACCACAAGCGGCGCGCACCTGCGCATCATCACCGACCCAACATGAATTCCATCGCACGGAGTCGCTGATCGGTGTGCGTGGCGGCCCAAACATGCGAAAGCCCCAGCAAAAACGCAGCCGTATGCGGATCGATCTGCTCGGCCATAAGGGCATCGAACGTCATGGACATTAGAGCGCGCAGCCATGCGACCTCACCGGTCGACACCAGCTCGGCACCCGGAACGCTCGACGCGCACGATCCGCACATGAGACCGCCCGCCTGGGGCGAAAAATACGACAGCATGGGGTCTCCGCACAGCACGCAGGCCGAAAAATCGGGTCGGTAGCCAACGTGGGACAGCAGCTTAAAGACATATGCCGCCACAAGTAGATCCATATGCGCCGCGTCGAGCCCGCTGCCCACCAAGGCAAGCGCTCGCTGCGTGATGGCAAAGGTAAACGGGTCCTCGGCGTCCTCGAACGAGCACACGCGCGCGACCTCGGCGATCGCGCTTGCGGCGCATGTCATCTCGTAATCGGGAGCAGCGCCGAGCGGCGCCTCCATAAGCTCGGCCTGGGAAACCACGTCGAGGGACCGTCCATGCGCAAGCAGCAGATCAACGGTACAGAACATCTCGCAGCGCGCTGCCAGGCGTCCGCCGGGTTTGCGGGCGCCCTTTGCCACGGCACGAACCTGCCGACCCCGCTCGTCAAGCATCGTCAAGATCAGGTCGGTTTCCTTGAGCTTGGTCTTGTCGAGGACGAGCACCTTCGTGCGATATGTACGAGAACCTGCCATTCGCGCCGCGTGTCCCTAATCCTCGGCGTTATAGCCAAAGCGGCGAATCTGGGCCTCGTCGTCACGCCAGCCGGCCTTGACCTTCACGTCCAGCTCCAAAAAGACCTGGGTGCCAAAGATGCGCTCAAGGTCGCGACGGGCGTCGATGCCGATATGTTTGATCATCTCGCCGCCCTTGCCGATGATGATGCCCTTTTGGCCCTCGCGCTCAACGTAAATGGTGGCGTGCACGCGCAGCACCTTCTTGGTCTGCTCAAGCGCATCGCAAATCACGCCCACGGAGTGCGGGATCTCATCACGGGTGCGGCGCAAGACCTTCTCGCGCACAAACTCGGCAACGAGCGTCTCATCGGAAGCGTCGGTACCCATGTCCTCGGGGAACCAACGCGGACCCTCGGGCAAAAAGTGCGCAACGGTCTCGATGAAGGCATCGACGTTAAAGTTCTTGACCGACGACGTCACGATCTCGTCGTCATATTCCATAAGCTCGTGGGCGGCCTTAAGCTGCTCCATGACCTGTGCGGGGTCGGCTTCATCGGCCTTGGTGAGCACCAGGACCTTCTTGGAACGGGCATTCTTGACACGCTCGGCAACCCAGGCGTCTCCCCTGCCGATCGGTTTAGTGGCATCAATCAAAAACGCGACAACATCGACATCGTTCAGCTCGAACAGCGCGCTCTTGTTGAGCTCGGACCCTAGACCGTCCTTGGGCTTGTGGATACCCGGGGTATCGACAAAGACCAGCTGGTAGCCGGGGCGGTTGACGACGGCGCGCATGCGGCGGCGGGTCGTCTGGGCCACCGGCGAGGTGATGGCGACCTTTTTGCCATAGCAGGCGTTGAGCAGCGTTGACTTACCGGCGTTGGGGCGGCCGACCAAGGCCACGAAGCCACTGCGGAAACCGGGCTCAACGTCGCCAAAGCCCGCGAGGCTGTCGTCCTCATCGCACAGGGCGTCGAGTTCCTCGTCGCTCATGCCCTCAAACGGGTCGAACTCCTCGACTTCCTCAAACTCCTCGCCATCCACCGCGTCCAGGGACTCGTCATCCAGAATCTCATCGGCAGGCTGCGTATTGTCGGACATGGGAATCCCTTTCTAAATAAAGCCGAGCGCGTGGGCAAATACCAAAAGACCCACAATCGCGGCGGTAATGGAAAGAACGTAGACAGAAGCGGCGGCGATATCCTTCGCACGCTTGGCCAACGGATGGAGCTCCTGGGTTGCCAGGTCAACGATCGCCTCCATGGCGGTATTGCACAGCTCGCCGTGAATCACTAGGCCGCAGCAAATAATGACCGTACCCCACTCGGCGATGTCGAGCCCCACGATGCAGCCGGCAATGACAGTGCACACACCGGCCACGAGCATGACCTTAATGTTGCGCTCGGTCTTAACGGCGGTAACGAAGCCCTCCATGGCATAGGAGAACGACTTTAAAAAGGACGGATGATCCTTGTTCGATCCGGGAATCATAGACGGCTCCTAGTCGTGGGCATGGTTGGTGATGGGACCGACGTGAACGAGCTTGGGATCCTCACCGCGCTCGAGCGCCAGATCGCGCAGGATAGCGTCCTCACGCGCCTCCATGACCTCGGCCTCGTCGTCCTCGATATGATCGTAGCCTAGCAGGTGAAGCATGCCGTGCACGAGCATCAGGCGGCACTCGTCGGCGGGGCTGTTGCCAAAACCGGGGGCTTGGCGGGCAATGACCTGCGGGGCCAGGATAATATCGCCGAGCTCGAGCGTCTCATCGGCAGGGATATCCTCGTCAAAAGCCGAGTCGCACTCAAACGAAAGTACGTCGGTCGTGCGATCGATACCGCGCCATTCGTGGTTGAGCTCATGCATCTCGTCCTCGTCGACATACGAAAGGGAGATCTCAACCTCACGCTCAACGCCCTCAGCGGCAAGCACAACCTTGCAGATGTGCTCCACCTCGGGGGCTTCGAGCAGCGTATCGAGCTCGGCATCGTTGCTGATCAATACACTCAACGGGACTCCTTTCGGTCGCGCGAGCGCTGCTCACGCACGTCATCATAAGCATCGTATGCCTCGACGATACGACCCACCAGGGCATGGCGCACCACATCGGCGCGCTCCAGGTGTGCAAACGCCACATCGTCGACACGGCCCAAAATCTGCTCGGCATCCGCCAAGCCACCACGACGACCCACCAGGTCGCGCTGGCTAAGGTCGCCGGTAATCACGAACTTGGAGTTGAATCCAAGGCGTGTCAGGAACATCTTCATCTGCTCGGGCGTGGTATTTTGCGCCTCGTCGAGCACCACGAAAGCATCGCTCAGCGTACGACCGCGCATATAGGCAAGCGGGGCAATCTCGATCACGCCGCGCTCCATAAGCTCATCGGTGCGCTCGCGATCCATCATGTCAAAAAGGGCGTCGTAGAGCGGACGCATGTACGGATCGATCTTTTCCTCGAGGGTGCCAGGCAAAAAGCCCAGGTTCTCCCCTGCTTCGACAACCGGACGCGTCAAGATCAAACGGCCCACCTCATGGCGCTTGAGCGCGGCAACGGCGAGCGCCATGGCCAGATAGGTCTTACCGGTGCCGGCAGGACCCAAGCCAAAGGTGATGGTATGCGAGCGAATGGCATCCACATAGCGCTTTTGCCCAAGCGTCTTGGGACGAATGACACGACCGCGGTATGAAAGCAGCACGTCATCGCGAAGCGATGTGGCCTCATGCTCGCCGTCGCGCAAGACGGCCAGGCAACGCGAGACATCGTCGGCAGACAGGGTACGACCGGCCGCCGCCTCGCGAAAAGCGTGTTCAAAAAAACGCGCCATGAGTTCGACCTCATCCGGGTCACCGCTCACGGAGATGCTATCGCCACGGGCGACCACGTGAGCGCGAACCAAGCTCTCGAGCGCACGAAGGACGCCGTCGCCGGCGCCCAAAACACGCGAGGGATCAACTCCCTCGGGAACGGTAAGTCTAATCTTCGAGGCTTCCATGGACCTCCCTGCGCGCATGGACCAAGCCGGAATCATCGACTCCGATGATAGCAACATCGAGCAGGCACGGGGCTGTAAGTCCACAGGTATCGTCAAGACGGGCATGATGGAACGAACCGAGCGTTAAATTATCACCGTACTCAAGCACGGCACGCTCGACAGTGCCCACGCGACGACGACCATCGGAAATAGCGAGCTCCTGCGCCGCGTCTCGCATACGGCGGCTGCGCTCGGCCATAACCTCGGGCGGCACCTGGTCGGGCATGTCGGCAGCAAGAGTACCGGGACGCTTGCTGTAGCGAAACACGTGCATACGCGAGAACCCCACGCGGCGGCACAGCGCCAGCGACTCCTCGAACTCCTCGTCCGTCTCACCAGGAAAACCGACGATGACGTCGCACGAAAGAGACGCCTGCGGCAGGATGGCGCGAATCATGCGCACCGTGTCCTCAAAGGCCTCGGCACTATAGGGACGACCCATGCGATGCAGCGTCGCCGTACAGCCGGACTGCACGGGCAGGTGCAAAAACGGGGCAATACGCTGCGGATAGCGCGCCATAACCTTAAGCAGGCGCTCAGAGATATCCATGGGCTCGACCGAGGAAATGCGCACATGCGCAATAGTCGTGCGCTCCATGATGATCTCGAGCAGCTCATCGATTTCGACATGCTCGTCGGTCGCGCTCTTGCCATCGTAGGCACCCAGGTTCACACCGGTCAGCACTACCTCGGGCACGCCGGCCTCCTGGGCCTCGCGAACTTGCTCAAGCACGGACTCGACGGGCACGGAGCGCTCGGGGCCGCGCGCCTTCCACACAATGCAATAGGTGCAGCGATGGTTGCAGCCGTCCTGGATCTTCACGCCCAGGCGAGAGCGACCGAGCGCATCGACCACCTCGCCATCGCTGCAGGCGGGAACGCTATCGGACTCAACGCCCAGCACCTCGCAGACACGTTCGGCGACATCGATCTTGGACGGCTCGGCGATCACGCGATCCGAAAGCTCCAACAGCTCCTCGGGATGCAAATTGACCACGCAACCGGTCACGAGCACATAAGGCTCGTTTGGATGGGCCAGCGCATGACGGACGGCCTTACGGGTCTTGGCCTCGGCCTCGCCCGTAACGGCACAGGTGTTAATGACGATCAGATCGGCATTCTGGGGCTCCACCATAGCAAAGCCCAAGCGCATAAGATCGGCAGTGATACGGTCAGACTCAACCCGGTTGACACGGCAGCCGAGGTTGACGACGGAAATATGGGGTGCGAGCACGCGGGCTCCTTAATCGAGGATATCGTCGAGGGCACTCTTGATACGGTCGGTCACCGACTTCTTACCGGAAGCGACGTCATCGCCCATCTCATCGGCAAAAGCACGGAGCAGCTCGCGTTGCTTATTGGAAAGATTGGTGGGAACGACCACGCGCAGTTGCACGATCAGGCGGCCACGCGAACCGCCACCGCCAATGCGCGGCATGCCGTAATTATTGACGCTCACGGTGTCGCCGTACTGGGCGCCGGCGGGAACCGTCACCTTAACGACCTCGTCGGGCATAATGCCCTCGACCTCGATCTCGCAGCCGAGCGCAGCCTGCGCAATCGAGATATCGCTCACCAGGTACAGGTCGTCACCGTTGCGCTTAAAGCGCTCATGGTCGGCAACGCGCACGTTGACAATCAGGTCGCCCGAAGGCTCGCCGCGAAGGCCGGCCTCGCCAAAGCCGCTCACACGCAGCTGGCGACCGGTCGAAACGCCGGCGGGAATATCGATGTCGATCTTTTCGTGCGAAGGCGTGCGGCCCTGACCGTCGCAGGTCTCGCAGGGATGGTCGATGACCGTGCCCTCGCCATGGCAGTCGGGGCAAGGCGAGGAAGACTGAACCTGGCCCAAAAACGATCGCTGAACCGTCGTGACGTAGCCCGTACCGTGGCAGCGACTGCACTGCTTTTCCTGTGCGCCCTCGGCCCTACCGGTACCGTTGCAGTCCTCGCAAGGAGCAAGGCGATCATAGCTGATCGTCTTTTTGCAACCGAGCGCCGCCTCCTCAAGGGTCACCGAAAGGGAGATGGCCATGTCACGTCCGCGACGACGCTCACGACGGCTGCGGGCGCCACCACCGGCGCCACCGCCAAAGAACGACGAGAACAGGTCGTCCATGCCCATGCCACCAAAGATATCGTTGATGTCGACATAGCCCGAACCACCAGGACCGTCGGCAGTGCCGTAACGGTCGTAGTTAGCACGCTTCTGCTCATCGGAAAGAACGGAATAGGCCTCGTTGAGCTCCTTGAACTTGGCCTCGGCCTCGGGATCGTCCGAAACATCCGGATGTACGGTACGGGCCTTCTTTAAAAACGCACGCTTAATCGTCCGCGCGTCGGCATCCCTGTCGACGCCAAGCACCTCGTAGTAATCCCTATTTTCCGACACGACCGAATCCTTCCGACTTTCATTATTGTCACAGTGCGTCCTATACCCAAGCTGGGCCGACCGCAAACAAAGGGTTTGATGTTATTGCATTTGATACGGCGAAAGCATGGCCCGTTGCGAGCAGCTCGCGAACCAAACCGACACGAGCGCGAACATGAAGCCGTTGGCAAAACCGTTGGCAAACTGCATCGCACCGCGCTTCCACCACAGCAGGCTGCGATGAAGCACACCGTCCGAAAGCACCATGAACAGGCCCATGGTAAACGGAATAAAGCACATCACGGCAAAGGCCGAGAACACGCCCGAGATGGCCGACAGCACCAAAAACGGAGCAACAATGCCCATCAGGTAAAAGCCAGTACGAGCTTTGCCTTCCAAGCGCTCGGCCTCAACATGGGCGCGGCCGACCAGGTCGCCGCCCGCGGCACCGTTAGTGCCAGCATGGCCCATGCCGCTAATGCGGACCTCGTCGCCATCGTGCGTGCCGGCAGGAAACTCAATCGTTTGCTCGGAGGTCACACGGGTTCGCCCGCTGCCACCGCAATCGGGGCAGGGGTCGGCCACGACCTTACCGGAACCGCCGCACTCGGGGCAGACCGACTGGAACGTGCCCGCACCAAACAGGAAGGACAGGTCGACTTCGATGTGGCCGCGGCCACCGCAGCTCGGGCAGGTATGTGCATGCTCGGACGAAACAGAGCCCGAGCCGCCGCAGTGACCACAGGTATCGAAGCGCGTGTAGCGGACGGTCTTGCGGGCACCGCCCTTGGCCTCCTTGGCGTCGAGTTTGATATCGACGACCACGTTGGCGCCGTTCTCGGGATTGTAGGCAGCCTGGCCACGACGCTGCTGGCCCCAGGCGCCACCAAAGGGAAAGCCGCCCTCAAAGGGATTGCCATAGCCCGTGCTGCCGGCGTAGCCGCCACCATAGGGCGAAGCCGTAGGAGCACCGGCAAAGGGATTGCCAGAACGCATGGCGTCGTAGCGCGCACGTTTTTGCTCATCCGAAAGCACGGCGTAGGCCTCGGAAACCTCTTTAAACTTTTCCTCGGCATCCGGCTCTTTATTGACGTCCGGATGGAGCTTACGGGCCTTTTGCTGGAAGGCCTTTTGAATATCACGCGAGGTGGCGTCCTTGGAGACACCCAGAATCTCGTAGTAATCTTTTTCGTTCATCGTCGCCATGCGCGGCAACCTCCTGCTCACAGCAGCGTATATATTCGGTAATTCTACCCGAGCGGCCTAAGCTAGATCCCAAAACAGCTCGAACAGAACATTTCCATCGAGCCAGCCCAGATGGGTCGGCGCCAGACGAGCTCGAACATGGCCCGCGACGACATCTGCCGAAGTGAAGGGTCCCTCATGACCCCAGAGCGTCTCGGGCACCCAAGTGGCAAGACCCAATTCGAGCGCGCGATCGCAGGCAGCTGCCAGCTCGCCCGTTGGGATGACGCAAGCTGCACGAGCCAACAGGTCGGACGCAACACCGCGCGTCATGCGACAAGCGAGCATCAAGTCTTCGGCGACAGCCTCGCGCTGCGACAGATATTCGGCCTCGAACGCCGTCGCGTCATCGTCACGTTGCACCAGACGCACGCGGTACGCATCGCCTCGAGAAGACACGCCGGGGAACAAACCTGCAAGACGGTCGAAATCCTCGTCGTCGAGCATGCCCGCGGCAGAACGACCCAGGCCCAGGTAGCCCCGTCCGGTCCAGTAGGCAATGTTATGGGCGCACTCATGGCCATCGAGCGCGTAGCTTGCCACCTCATACGGATGATAGCCGGCCGCACCCAGGCGCTCACGCGCCGCGTCCATGCACGAAGCCTGAAAATCCTCGTCGGGCTCGAGCGACTCGTCACGGCACGCCATGCGATAGAGTGGCGTGCCCTCCTCGAGCGTGAGCGGGTAGACCGACACATGATGAGGCGCCGCCGCCAACACGACATCGAGCGTGCTCCGCCAGCTTGCGGCCGTCTGCCCGGGAAGGCCGCACATCAGGTCGCACGACACATCGAGGCCAGCATCCTTCACCGTCGCGATAGCCGCAAGTGCCCGATTGGCATCGTGAATGCGGCCAATAGCAGCCAGCTCGGTATTGTCGAGGGTTTGCACGCCCAGAGAGATGCGCGTGACACCCGCCTCGGCAAGCGCTGAGGCGAGCTCAGCGGTCAGGGACTCAGGATTGGCTTCGCAAGTAAATTCAACGGGTTTGCACCACATGGAGATACGCCGGGCAAGTTCCACCAGGCGCTCCCCTGCCAGCTATGGCGTGCCGCCGCCAGTATAGACCGTGCGGACCTGCGCAAGCGCCCCGGCGTCGCCAAAGGAATCGAGGCGCGCATACAACTGCTCAAAATAGGAATCAAGCGCGGCATCCAAATCACACGCAGCAAAGCTGCGCGAGTCAAAGTCGCAGTACCGGCACTTTTGGGCGCAAAACGGCACGTGCACGTACAGCGCGGTAACGGCCACCGTTAGGCCCCCAGCGGATGAGCAGGCACCGACTCGCCGGCGGAAAGCGCGGCCTCGCAGACCACCACGTCGCGCTCGATATCATCGACCAGCGCCATAAACTCCTCGTACGTAGAGCAACGCACCACCTGAGCGCGCCAGGCGGCGGCATGGGGCATGCCCTTTAAGTACCAGCTTGCGTACGTGCGAGCACGCGACATGAGCGGCAGAAGCTCATGCGTCAACGTCAGGTGCTCGCGCAGAGCCTCCAGCCGCTCGACCGAGGAGCGAGAAGGAACCGGCATGCCATCGAGTGCAAGGGCTCGGGCATCGCCGAACACCCACGGATTGCCGTAGATGCCGCGCGCGATAAACACCGCGCTGGCACCCGAGCCGTGCAGATGCTCAGCAGCGTCCTCGGCCGAGAACACATCGCCCGAACCAATCACGGGAATCTCGACAGCGTCGGCAACCTCATCGACGACCGACCAATCGGCCTGGCCCGTGTAGAGCTGCGTGGCGCAACGACCATGCACGGCGACTGCGGCAGCCCCTGCACTCTCAAGCATCTGGGCAAATGTCGCGGCATTACGGTCCTCGGCATAAAAGCCCTTGCGAATCTTGACGGTCACGGGAACATGCGCCGCGCCCACCGCTGCCTCGACGATTCTTTCGGCCAGGTCGGGCGTGCGCATGAGCGCCGAACCCTCGCCCTTGGTGACAACCCTGC
>URNQ01000031.1 GCA_900549245.1 uncultured Collinsella sp. | reverse complement strand
GAGCAGTTTGGGACGACGGCGGACGAAGCACCGATCCGCCGCTCTCCCACCGTCGATGCGGTATGGAGCGCCTTTGCCGAGCGATGCGCGCTGCGATTTTTATATCAGAACGGACGCGGTGAGCAGAAAGAGCGTACCGTCTGCGTCTACGGCATGTTCGAGCGCGAGGGCGTTGCGTACTTCTGCGGCCTCGACAATGCCACCGACGACATCAGGACATTCCGCTGCGACCGTATCGTTCGCGCTTGGCGTCCTTCGAAGGCCTACGCCATCCCTGCAGACTTCAATCTCAACGACTACCTGTTCTTTGAATTCGATTTTGCCGACCGCCCGCCCGTTGCGGCTACGTTCTCGTTCGCCCCGCAGACGCAGATCGATATGATCAACGGCCTCACGCGCGGGCGAGGTGAGCTCGCACACACCGATTCGGGATGGACTTGGACCGTTGACGTGCGCGATCTTGAAGCCGCCGCCTCATTTTGCATGGCCCACGCCATGGACGGCATGAGGCCCATGGCCCCCAAATCGCTCAAGCAGGCGTGGAACCACCTCATTGAAAGGACGGTGCACGAGCATGCCCGTGCGTAAACTCACCAGCGAGCAGAGGCTCTCGCGCGCCATCGACATCATGGAGGCCCTCTACGCCGCCGGCGAGAGCGGCATGACACGAACCGAGATTTGCGGTCGCTTTGACATCACGGGGGCGTCGCTCGACGAGATTCTCGAGATCGTCTCGACGCTCGCGGACCGAGAATCGGGTGCGCGTATCATCTGCGAATGCCACGGCGAGCGCGTGGTCCTCACCGGTGACGCCGGGCGTGTACTACCGCTGCGCCTGAGTGCCGCCGAGGGCGCTGTGCTCAACCACGAACTTGAATCGTTGGGGATCGAGCCCCAGGCGGCGGCTCGAATTCGACATGCTCTTCTACCCGAAGAGCTCGGCTATAACCAGCACGTCTTTGACACCGTCAACCACGGGTCGCACTGGCAGCAGCTGAGCTGCGCCATTCAGGACGGCGTTCGCTGTCGTATCTCGTATCGCTCGATGGACGATGCGCGGCCACGCGAGCGTCTGGTCGACCCCTTGCGCATTACAGCAAACGGCGACCAAACATATCTGATTGCCTGGGACATCGCGGTCGATGAGCAGCGCACCTATCGCATGGATAAAATCGAGGGACTCGCCTTGACGGAAGACTCCGTCGTGCCTCACGCACCGGACGTTGCATCCCTCCACGATTCCCTTGCCCGGACGCAGCGTAGCGCAAAGCTCTTGATGCCATTCGATATGGCGGAGCATCTGGACTGGGCCGGCATCACCCTAATCGAGCGCAGCGGGACAGACACGGCAACGGTAACCGTACATTACGGCTCCGAGCGTTGGCTGCTGAGCCAGATAATCGCAGCGGGCGGAGCCATCCGCATCTTGGATGACCCCGCCCTGTCAAAGCGTCTGTGCGATATGGCAAAAACCCTCGTCTGTCCGCTTTAGCGCCGCCGCTCGTGGCGTGCACGCCACAGCTGTAGATAGTGCCCGATCTGCGCCGATTCGATGCGCTGGTAGGAGCTCGTGGGCAGCGACGTTAAGAACTTCTTGCCATAGCCCTTCGTCACCAGGCGAGGATCCACCAAGATCAGCACACCGCTATCGGTCGACGAGCGAATCAAACGCCCCGCGGCCTGCTTAACCTCGAGCACCGCCTCGGGCAGCGAATAGCGCGCCCATGCGCGGTCTTCGCGCAGGTTGCGCTCGCACGAGAGCGGGTCCGTGGGGCTCGAGAACGGCAACTTGGGAATGATGACGCAGCGCAGCGTCTCGCCGCTGGCATCAAACCCCTCCCAGAAGGCCTTGAGCGCAAAAAGCGACGAGGTCGGTTCGTTGATAAACCGGTCGCGCAAGCGACGAGGAGATGAGTTGCGCTGCTGGCAGTTGAGCTCCAGACCCGCACGGGCCATCTTGGGCTCAACGCGGGCGTATAGGTCCTCCATGTCGCGCCGGCTGGTGAACAACGTGAGCACCGATCCGCCCATGGCAAGATGGGCGTCGACCAGTACGCGCTCGAGCGCCGTAAGATAGCTCTCACGATCGCGCGGATCGGGGATATCGCCCGCAACGACTACAGCCATGTTCGAATCGAAGTCGTAGCTCGAATCCAAGTGCAGCGATGACGACGTTGAAGCACCGATGCGATCAAGGCCGACCGCATGGTTAAAGTGCTCAAAGCTTTTGGACACCGTCATGGTCGCCGAGGCAAAGATAGCCGTGTGAACCTCGGGCAGCCACTCGGTTGCCAAGGCCTCGCCAATGTCGATGCGCTCTGCGGTCATTGACTCTCCGCCGGCACGCAGCCTGCGATTGACCTGCAGCGAATACACGTAGTGTTCATCGGTACCATCAATGATGAGTTTGAGGTTCTCGGCCAGCTCGTGCAGGCGGCGCGAGATATCACCCAGGTCGACAACAACCTCTGGCTTGTCGGCGGCGACGGCTTGCACCAGCGCGTCGACGCTCTTGTCAGCTTGTTCCAATGCGTCGATGCCAGCGTAGGCCGACTGCAAGAAATCATGCCAGTCGTCAGATTCGCGCAGCTCGGGGCCAATCCATAGATTGGCATTGTCATAGCCCCCACGGGCACGGCGGCCGAGCTCGCGAACGCCATCGAACACGCCGGCGATCGCCATGCTCGCGTGCGCAACCGTCGACGTCGCCTTGGCGGCAAGGCCCAGATAGAGCGTAGAGCCCTCGGAGGTTGCCAAATCACGGGAAACCTGGCTTAGCGCGCCGGTGCTCGAGCCACCCAGACGCTCGAACAGGACGCGTGATTCGTCCGCCGACACCACACGCGCCCACTGACGGCGCGCCTCGCGCTCGATGGAATGGGCCTCGTCGATTACCCAATGACGAATCGGCGGCAAAATCCTGCCCTCGGCCGCGACGTTGCGGAACAGCAGGGAATGGTTGGTGACCACCACATCGGCATGCGCCGCACGACGGCGAGCGCCGTGGACCAAACATTTATCAGGAAAAAACGGGCAGAGGCGACGAGCACACTCGCGCGAGGCCGTCGTAAAGTCGGGACGGTTGACGCTGCGCCACCGAATGCCGAGCGAGTCGAGGTCGCCATCGGCTGATTGGCTTTTGCCGCCCAGAATCCCCGCCCCCGCCGTGAGCGTGTCCGCCGGATCGCGCTTGGTGGTAATCTCGACCTGGCCGCGGCTCATGCGCTCAAGCTTGCGCAGGCACGGATAGTGGTCATACCCCTTGAGAGCGCAAAATGACAGACCACCGTCCAGTTGCTCGGCAAGTTTTGGCAGCTCATGGTACATGAGCTGGTCGGCAAGATTGTTCGATTTGGTCGCAATACCAACCGTGATGTTGTTACGGCGTGCTGCCTCGGCAAAAGGCACCAGATAGGCCATCGATTTGCCGACGCCTGTGCCTGCCTCAATTACTCGATGAGTGCCCGTGACCAGCGCATCGCGGACCTCGAGCGCCATCGCGATCTGCTCATCACGCGGCTCGTAGGTGGGATACATGCGATTGACCAGGCCACCTGGCGCATAGTCTGCCTCGATCTCCTCACGACTCGGCATCTTGAGGACCGGCAGCCCATCGGCGTCCACCCGATCGTCGGCGCGATCGGCCTTGAGAACGTCAGCACGAGCGGCGCTGAGAGAGAAGATGGAACCAGGGTTCTGCCCTGCCAAGAATGAGAAGATAGGACGATAGGACCAAGGCACGTCCGGATGCATGTCGGCTAGGCGCGCCATGAGGCCCTGGGGCAAGTCGGTGAGCGCCACGAGCAACACGCGCCATACGCCACACAGGGCGTCGACGTCGGCATTGGCACGGTGTGATACCGAGTCGCAGCCAAACAGGTCGGCCATAAAAGACAGCTTGTGCGAGGCCAGGCGCGGAAGTGCGACGCGCGACAGCGCCAGCGAATCGATCCAAATATCGCTCACGTTGACGCCGCCTTTGACCGACTCAATAAACGAGCGGTCGAACGTGGCGTTGTGTGCGATCACCGGGCAGCCACCGACAAAATCGGCGAGAGCGGCGACGGCCTCAACCGCCGACGGGGCATCTGCCACATCGGCGTTTGTAATGCTCGTGAGCTCGGTAATCTCGGCGGGAATCAGCTGTTTGGGATGCACGAAGGTATCGAAGCGGCCGATGACCTCGCGGCCCGAAAGACGGGCCGCCGAGATCTCGATCAGCTCGTTGTCCTGCACCGAAAGACCCGTGGTCTCGGTATCGAGGACAATCACATCTTCCTCGATAAGGCCGAAGGACTGCGTTTTGGCGCGGTCGGCAAGCGTGGCATAGGAGTCGATGACAAACTGCGGCGTTCCTGACGAAACCGCGTCCTCGATTAGCATGCAATGCCCGCTCGACGAAGGCCCATACGGATCAGGCTGTCACAGACCTGCGGGAACGTCATGTCGTCGGTGTGGCGGATCTCATCCGGATACAGCGACGTATCGGTCATGCCGGGAATGGTATTGGTCTCGAGGATAACGGGGCCGTCCTCGCTCACAATAAAGTCGCTGCGCGAGATACCCAGGCAACCGAGGGCCTTGTGAGCGGCACAGGCAAGTTCCTGAGCGCGAGCGTAATTCTCGGGTGAAATCTGCGCCGGAATGCGATGGATATCCGTAGGGTCGACATACTTCACGTCCAGATCGTAGAACTCGCAGTCCTCGGGCTTACGAATCTCGACAATCGGCAGGGCGCGTACGTCATCTTCGCCGTATACGCCGACGGTGATCTCGGTACCCTCGATGCACTTCTCGACCAGCACTTTGTCGCCATACTCAAACGCCTTGGCGATTGCCGCGGGCAGCTCGGAGGGCTCATGGACCAGGGAAATGCCATAGCTGGAACCGTTGACGGCCGGCTTCACAAAGCAGCGCTCGCCACAAACCTCGACGATATGATCGATATCGACTTCATCGCCCACCTCGAGCGCAAGGCCGGGGGCAATGGGAATGCCCGCCTTGGCGTACAGGAGCTTCGAGACCTCCTTGTCGGCTCCGCAGGCGCTCGCGAGCACGCCCGAGGCCGTGTAGGGGATACCGAGGGTCTCCATGGCACCCTGCATGGCGCCATCCTCACCGCCGGCGCCGTGCATGGCGATAAATGCCACATCGAATCCGCCGGTCGCCATGGTTACCATAAAGTCATCAGCGGCCGTGTCAAGCAGCTCCACCGAGGTGTAGCCGGCTTCCTTCAGTGCCACCACAACGTTCTTTCCCGAATCGAGCGAGATCTCGCGCTCGGCGGAATGACCGCCCGCCAAGACCGCTACGTGCATGTTCTCTAGGCTTTTACCCGGCATGGGCAGACTCCTCCTCTATAATTTCTGCAGCTGATACCATATTGTAGCGATACCCTCTACGTTTCCCCAAAATCGAAAGGCTTCCATGAATCCCAGGACTAAATCTCAGGACATTCGCGACTTGAGCCAAAACGATATTCGCGAGCTCGTGGCCGAACTTGGCCAGCCCGCCTTCCGCGCGAAGCAGCTCATCGAATGGGTCTTTGAGAAGAACGTTTGTTCGTTTGACGATATGACCAACCTTCCCAAGGCTTTCCGTGAGCAGCTTAAAGAGGCTTTTGCCTTTGATACGCCGACTGAACTCACCAAGCAGGTTTCCAAAGATGGCTCGCGCAAGTATCTGCTCGAGTACCACGATGGCATTTCCGTCGAGACTGTCGGCATGCCCCGTCGTAACAAACTTTCCGTCTGCGTTTCCACCCAGGCAGGATGCGGCATGGGCTGCGCCTTTTGCGCTACCGGTCTCAACGGCCTCAAGCGCTCTCTGACCGCTCAAGAGATCGTCGACCAGGTGCTTCATGTATCCAACGACTTTGGCGAGCGTGCCACAAGCGTTGTCTTCATGGGCCAGGGCGAGCCGTTTGCCAACTACGACGAGGTTCTCAAGGCATTGCGTATCCTCAACGACCCCGATGGTATCGGTATCGGCGCTCGTCACCTCACCGTCTCTACCAGCGGCGTTATTCCCGGTATTCGCAAATTTGCCGACATCCCCGAGCAGTTCACGCTTGCCGTTTCCCTGCATTCCGCCATCCAGTCGACGCGCAATAAGCTCATGCCCGGTGTTAAGAAGTACACGCTGCTTCGCCTTCACGAAGCGCTTCAGCTCTACACCGAGAAGACTGGCCGCCGCCCGACCTATGAGTATGCCATGATCGAAGGCGTCAACGATACGAATCCCGAGATGCAGGCACTCTGCGACTTCTGCGAGGGAACGCTGTGCCACGTTAACCTGATTCAACTTAACGACATCGAGGGCAGCCCGCTCAAGCCGTCGCCGATTCATAAGGTTGAGGATCTTCAGCGTCGTCTTGAGTCCCGTGGCATCGAGACCACGATTCGTAACTCCCGTGGTAACGATATTGACGCCGCTTGCGGACAGCTGAAACAGCGTTTCAAAGTTCAGAAGAACGCATAGGGGAGTCGCACTCCAAAACGTTTCATGTGAAACATCGAACGGCCCCTGTTGCTGGATATGCAACCGGGGCCGTTTCATTTATTGACCTCAATTTTGGACCGCTGCTAGCTTTCCCATTTTTTACGGACAAAATAAGCGGCCCTTGTCTCATAAATCAGACAAGGGCCCCTCAAAATATGCAAGGTAATTGTTAGGTACCTAATAGCCTACATTTTCCCATTGGTTGCTAACCCAACCTTGATTAATCCTTGGATTTTTCGTTACCTGAGCAGTGCGCATGGCAACATCTTCTGTCATAACATCCAGTTTCTTCTTGGAAGTATCGACAATATCTTGCGCACCACGAAGCAAACGACCTCGAAGTTCATCGTCTGTCGCGATCTTATAGCCAGCAAAGGCACCGGCCGCGACAGTCGTCACCAATGCAATCGCAGTTAAAATCTTATTCCTCATCTTGGCCTCCTTGATCAAACTGAATCATTTCACCAAGAATACGAGAGAGCTCTTCCTCGTCTTTAAACTCAATCTCAATCTTATTCTTTCCACGCGAGCTTTTCACGCGCACGTTGGTATTAAATACCTGACGAAGTACACGCGCAGCCTTTTTAAAAGACTGAGGCGTTGCAGGCCTCGGCGTCTTAGGCGTCTCTCCGGCAGAAAACAATGGAGCAAGATTTTCTGTCGCTCTTACGGACAGGCCCTCTGCAACAACCTTCTCTGCAAGTCGAATTCGCGCGTCCTCATAGGGAACTGCAAGAATCGCACGCGCATGTCCAGCAGTAAGTTTACCCTCAAAAATCATCTGCTGAACTACTTCGGGGAGATCGAGAAGGCGCAGCGAGTTTGTAATTGCAGAGCGTGACTTGCTTACGGCCTTCGACAATGCCTCCTGGGTCATACCGCTAGCATCGATGAGCTGGCGATAGCCCTTAGCCTCTTCGACGGGATTCAGATCAGAACGCTGAAGGTTTTCGATAAGAGCAAGAGCCAGCATCTCTTCATCATTAACATCTTTAATGATGACAGGCAGTTCCTCAAGACCAGCAAGCTTTGACGCCTGGTAACGACGCTCACCAGCGATGATCTCATAGCCGTTTCCATGCTTGCGAACCAAGAGCGGCTGCAAAACGCCATGTTCTTGGATTGACTCGCTCAACTCGCGAAGTTCAGTTTCATTAAAGTGAATTCGCGGTTGATTCGGGTTGGGAACGATATCCTCAATAGGTAGTTTTGTTTCAGATGCGGCATTTGAAGCAGATGCGGACGAACCACCGGTCTCATACTCGGCCTCAGAGACCAAAGCACTGAGTCCACGCCCCAATCCGCCACGTTTCTTTGCACTAGGCACGCTTGATCACCTCTTTTGCAAGGTTCATATACGCTTTTGCACCCTTGTTTTGAGGTGCATAGGTAATTACCGGTTCTCCAAAAGACGGAGCTTCAGAGATTTTAACCGTACGGGGAATCAGCGTCTTAAATGCCTTATCACCAAAATACGATTGAACCTCCTCAACAACCTGATTCGATAGAGAAGTACGCGAGTCATACATGGTCATAAGCACACCATAGGTGTCTAAGCCCTTGTTCAGACGTGATTTGACCATCTTCATTGACTCTAGCAGCTTCGTAACGCCCTCGAGTGCGTAGTACTCGCACTGGATCGGAATCAAAACGCTGTCTGCTGCGCTCAAGGCATTGATAGTAAGCAGGCCGAGCGAAGGAGGACAGTCAATGAAAATAAAATCGAACTCGTCCTGAATCGGCTCAAGCAAATCTTTGAGGCGGGTTTCACGAGCAATTGCGCTTACGAGCTCAATTTCGGCACCTGCAAGCTGAATCGTAGCTGGAATTACGAATACCTTTTTGCAATTTGTATCAAGAACAAGCGATTCTGCCGGCACATCATTCAACAATGCATCATAGATGCAGTGATCAAGGTCTTCTTTTTCAATTCCAAATCCACTTGTACTGTTTCCCTGCGGATCAAAATCGACAATCAGTGTCTTACGACCCTGCTCACCCAGTGCTGCTGCAAGGTTTACAGCCGTCGTTGACTTACCGACGCCGCCTTTTTGATTGATGATTGCAATGATACGCGTGTCCTTTGCGTTCTTAGAACGCTTAACGTCGCGAAATCCCACGGTCCCTCCTGGTGTGTATTAAAGCTGTCAAACGGAGGATGTTTCACGTGAAACATTCCGATTCGATATCAACCGCCATGTTTCACGTGAAACACCGCAAGTTGTTAGTATCCATTATGTTTCACGTGAAACATCTAAGCAAGCGGATTCTTCTTTGCCATGCCATTTGCACGAGGCAATGAAACGGATGCTGGATGACTCTTCTTAAGAACAATGAACTCTCTATGGCCCAAGCCCTCAGGCAAATCGATTGCGTCATTCAGAAGCAAAGTGAAGCCACAAATCTTAGCTGCTGACATGCCGGAAGCAAGCTCCTCATCCGAAGGATTGCCCTTGGTGATAACAAATAGCCCTCCATCCTTGAGGAACGGAGCTGCATACTCAACAAGAATCGGTAGAGGAGCCAGTGCGCGGGCAGTTACGACAGAGAACTGCTTCTTATGGCTTCGAGCATATTCTTCAAGACGATCATGGACCGCATGAGCATGTTTCAATCCAAGAGCATGAACAAAAGAATTGACAGCATCAACCTTCTTGCCAACAGAGTCAATATAAGTAGCTTTACGATGCGTGGTTATGGTTAAAGGAATACCTGGGAAGCCCGCACCTGTTCCCATATCGAGCAAAGCTCCCTCAGGAGCCTTATTGATATAGGGGAGCAACACAAGTGAGTCGAGGATATGAAGCACTGCAGCATCTTCTACGTTAAGAATACGTGTGAGATTGGTTGTCTTATTTGATTCCAGAACCAAATCCAAATGCTGAATACATTTCCTCAGCTCAACATCAGTTACGCTCAAGGAATACTCTTTGCAATAAGAAGTTAGACGACTCAACATCTTGTCAGCCTGCTGATCAGTAAGTACTAACAACGAAAGCTCCTTTCTGACAAAAATCAGAGTATCGAGAACTTTTGACAAAAAAAGGGGACGTGGAAACCACGTCCCCTTAGCATAAGCTCGAGCAGATTATCGAGCAACAATCACCACATGGCGATCAGGGTCAGAACCCTCAGAATGAGTATCGACGGCATCATTGCCACGAAGTGCAATGTGAACCAGTCGACGCTCATAGGCATTCATGGGCGGAAGCGAAACACTCTTATGAGTGCGGATGGCACGCTCGGCTGCAGACTGAGCCATGGAGGCAACCTTGTCCTGACGGCGGCTCTTGTATCCCTCGACGTCCACTACAACCGGATACCTAAAGCCAAGCTTGCGGCTCACTAGCAAAGAGAACATAACCTGAAGGGCATCAAGGGTGCGACCATGACGGCCAATGAGAACAGCAAGGTCGGGAGCCGTTACATCCAGAATCAGCTCACCCTCGTCGCCCTCATACTCATCGATAGGAGAGTTGGCGGCATCGAAGTGCGAAAGGATGGAACGCAGGATGGAAATCGCGACATCGGCAATGGTGTCGAGCTCCTCGTCGGTCAGCTCTTCACCGGCCTTGTAGCGCTGTGCAATCTCGGGATAATCGCCCGCGACCTGCGGGGCAACCTCCTCAAGCATATCCTCGATGATCTCTTCAGACATAACGTACTCCAAAAGTTAGGTACCTAAATAAGATTGATATCCCGCTACTTCTTCTTGTGCGGGCGCGGCTTCTTCTCGCGACGAATGACCTCAACCTGCAGCGGCGCGTTCTTAAGGCGCTCCTCCTCGTCGGCCTTCGCCTTGTCGATGACCTTCTGCGTCACAAAAATCTGCTGGATAACCTGCCAAGCAGACGAGACGTCGTAGTACAGCAGAACACCAACGGGAAGGCTCCAGCCCATCCAAAGCATCATGACCGTCATGACAACGGCCATCATACGCATGCTCTGAGCCTGCTGGCCGGTCTGATTGCGCGACATATAGAGCTGCGGAATCAGGGTCAGGACAGCGAACAGGATCAGGCAGACCAGCGCAGGCAGCGCGACCATAAAGCCATCGGCAAAGGAGGCACTCGGCGTGGTGGTCAGGTCGGGCAGAATATTAAAGAACGAGAACGTGCCGTCGTTAAAGTAGTCCGGCAGGTTACGCAGCAGCGTAAATAGGGCGAACAGGACAGGCATCTGAATCAACAGCGGCAGACAACCAGCCATCGGGTTGAACTTGTTCTCGCTGTAGAACTTCTGCATTTCCTCGGCCTGACGCTGGGGATCGTCGGCATAGCGCTCCTGGATCTCGAGCATCTTGGGCTGCAGCACCTGCATGCGTGCCGTCGACTTAGTCGACTTGAGCATAAGCGGCGTCAGCAGCAGACGGATGATGACCACCAGGATGATGATGGACAGGCCCCAGTCGACCGCAAAGGTCTGGATGAGCTTGAGCAGCTCGAAAAGGATGTTAACGATCCAATCCCACATGTAAGTTTTCCTCCGATAGCGAGTGCCCGCTAGGGCACAGGGTCATAACCGCCGACGTGCAGGGGATTGCAGCGAGCGATGCGCCTCACGGCAAGCCAGCAGCCTCTCAAAACACCGTACTTCTCAATCGCCTGGACGGCGTATTGCGAGCACGTTGGGTAATAAATGCAGGCGTCAGGCAATAAGGGCGAAATAACCTGTTGATATATGCGAATAGGAGCGATGGCAACACGTCGCAAAACGTGATTGCTCATCGCTCCTCCCCGGCAACGCCGGCGCGTTTCATAAGCGAACGCAATGCATTGTCCATCTCCTGAGGCGAAGAAACCCTCGTCTTGGGAGTTGCGAACAAGATGATGTCATAACCCGCAACGGGAAATCCACAGCTGCGGGCGGCCTCGCGCATCACACGCTTAGAACGGTTGCGCACGACAGCACAACCGAGCCGTTTAGCACCAACGAAGGCGACCCTTCCGGAGTCGCCTTCGCCAACCGATTCACATATGGTCATTCGAATCAGAGGGTGATTGAAACGACGCCCCTGACTGAACACATGCTCGAAATCTTGCCGAGACTTAATAGTCTTCATGCGAGATGTGTGTATCGCTGCTAGACAGTGAGACGCTTGCGGCCCTTGGCGCGACGACGGGCGAGCACGGCACGACCACCCTTAGCGGCCATACGGGCACGGAAGCCATGGGTCTTGGCACGCTTACGCTTATTAGGCTGATACGTACGCTTCATCTTAAGTTCCTCCTGCTGCATTTCGAGTGTCCGCGGGGGCGCGGACGCAGATATAGACACGTGAGCTTGAAGATTGTAGGGAAATCAATGTTCAAATGTCAAGAAATCAAAGGTAAAAGGTTGCGCAGTTCACACGGTTCCCCCATAAGCCGAGCTCGATTTAGCGGTGCATGGCAACTTTTCACGATATTTCATCGAGTTTTCAACAGGTCATGTTGGCAATGTTGAGAACTTTTCGTCCGTTTTCCAAAGTTTTCAACAGGTTTTGAAAAGTTGTCGAAAGATGAGAAACATTGCACGGTGAGCTACTATTTGTTCGAAACCTTTTGAAAGATTGCGAGCGGCATGTCTGACGACTTTTACACCATGGTCGATTCCGGAGACCCGGCACCCGACAACGAGCACATCACCGGCGTGCGCGAAGAGCGTGAGGAAGGCGAGCAGACGACCACGCAGGCGCCAAAAGTCATGTACGCCGCGCGCATCGCCGTCTATGACGACATGCTGTCGACACCGCGTGTGATCGTCATTGATCCGCAAGATGTCCGCACGTATTTGGAAGAGACGACCAACACCGTCTACCAGTGCATGAAAGAACAAGGTGGCCATATCTCGCTCATGGTCATCCGCGAGATTGTCGAAAACTTTATCCACGCGCACTTTGCCGAGCCCATCATCTCGATTCTGGACGGCGGAGACACCATCCGCTTTGCTGATCAAGGACCCGGCATCGACGACAAGGAGCGCGCTTTCGACTTTGGCGTTACCAGCGCAAACAGCAAGATGAAGCGCTATATCCGTGGAACCGGAGCAGGGTTTCCCATGGTGCAGGAGTATTTGGAAAACGCCGGCGGGGCCGTGTCCATCGAGGACAACATGGGCAACGGCACCGTGGTTACGGTAAGCCTGGATCCTAAACGCGTGCAGGAAATCGAACGCGCCGGCGGGCGCGGTGCTGCCGTGCGGCCCGAGACGGAGCAGCCCGCATATCCCCTGCCGGGAGCTTTT
>URNQ01000030.1 GCA_900549245.1 uncultured Collinsella sp. | reverse complement strand
AACAGGCGTGGCTCCCGGAGTTTGCCGCCCGCGTCTATCGCGTCAGCCGCGGGGACCGCGGCGAGCGCTTGGCTTGGGTTAAAGTGACCGGCGGCACGCTGCATGCCAAACAGGTGATTAACGGACGTTCCGGTGCCGAGGCATGGGAGCAGAAGGTCGATCAGGTACGCATCTATAACGGCGATAAGTATGAGCTTGCCCAAGAAGTTGCTGCTGGCGGCATTTGTGCCGTGACGGGCCTTGCGCACGTTCGCCCAGGGGACGCTCTGGGCGCGGAACCTGCGTGCGATGCGCCCGTCATTGCGCCGGTCCTCACCTATACGGTGCTTCCGGGCGAACACGATGTCCACGCGGTGTTCAAAGCGCTGACTGAGTTGGCGGACGAAGATCCCATGCTCGGCGTAGGCTGGAACACCCATCTTGAACAAATACATCTGCAGCTTATGGGGGCGGTGCAGCTCGAGGTCGTGCAGCGGGTGTTGGCCGATCGCTTTGGCCTTTCGGTTGCGTTTGAGTCTGGCGGCATTCTCTATAAGGAGACTATTTCGCAGCCGGTCGAGGGCGTGGGCCACTTTGAGCCACTGCGCCACTATGCCGAGGTGCATCTGCGTCTGGAGCCGTTGCCGGCGGGTTCGGGCGTGCAGTTTGGCACCGTGACCTCGACCGATGAGCTCGATCTTAACTGGCAGCGTCTGGCACTCACCAACGCCATGGAGCGCGATCACCTGGGCGTGCTGACCGGCTCGCCCATCACCGATGTGCGCATTACGCTCACGGGCGGCCGTGCGCATGCCAAACACACCGAGGGCGGCGATTTTCGCCAGGCCACGTACCGCGCGATTCGCCAGGGGCTCATGCAGGCGCGTGAGGCTGGCGCGGCGGTGCTGTTGGAGCCGTGGTACCACTTTGAGCTCGAGGTGCCGGGGGAGTGCGTGGGCCGGGCGCTCTCGGATGCCACGCGCATGGGTGCCGAGTACGAGCCACCGACGATGACGGGGGACCGGGCGAAGCTTGTGGGTCGCGTGCCGGCATCCGAGGTGCAGGACTATGCCCTGGAGGTAGCTGCCTACACGAGCGGTCGCGGGCATCTGTACCTGGAGTTCGCCGGCTATGCGGCTTGCCATGATGCCGAGCGCGTAATCGAGACGGCCGCCTATGAGCCCGAGGCCGATCTGCCCAACACGCCCGACTCGGTCTTTTGCTCTCACGGCGCTGGTTACACGGTCAAATGGTACGACGTACCCGCCGCGGCGCACGTAAAGATCGATCCCGCCACCTTCCGCCCCTGGCGAGCAGCAGACGCCGAGTTTTTCGGCCACATGTGACAGAGGGGCAGCCCCTTTGTCAGATTCAGTTGGTATAACTCGGTATAAGTTGGTATAACTGTTACCAGGATTTACCGATCCGAGGAGGCCGACATGAATCCAAATCCCTTTAAGCCAACGGCAGGCAAGCGGCCTCCGATGCTCATCGGTCGAGAGTCGGTCATCGAAGATTTTGAGGAAGGACTCGACAACGGCGCCGGAGCGCCGGGTAGGCTCATGCTCATTACGGGAAACCGCGGCTGCGGCAAAACGGTTCTCCTGCGGGAGCTGCAACGTCTAGCCAGCGAGCGCGGATGGGCGGTTATCTCCGATTCCGCTTCGCTTGGCTTATGCGACCGCTTAGCCGACGCGCTTCGCTCGAATAAGCCCGTTGTGACGTCAATGGAGTTCGGTCCGTCGTTTGGCCGGATGTCGGTCGAGGCGGCGCGAGCAAAGGGCGAAACGTTGCGAGGGCTGGTCAACGAGCGCCTCAAGAAGCTCGGTCCAGGCAAGGGCATACTGTTTGCGATTGACGAGGCACAATCGGCGTCTATCGAGGAACTGGCGGCCCTTGCCGTTCTCTATCAGCAGTTGCTCGGAGACCAGGATGCCACGGGCTTGCCCGATAGCGACCAGCGCGGTCTTGCGCTGGTGTTCGCTGGCTTGCCCAGTATGGTTGACGATCTGCTCGAAGAGCCGAGCGTGACGTTTTTGCGGCGTGCCCAGCAGCGTACGCTGGAGGCGATATCTTTGCCCAAGGTACGCGATTCGTATATCCAGACGGTCAAAGACGCTGGTCTTTACGTTGACGCGGAGACAGCGGACCTTGCGGCGCACAAGAGCATGGGGCATCCCTATATGGTTCAGCTGGTGGGATATTACATGTGGCGGTCTGCTGTCCGGCGTAGCTCGCAGGTCATCGAAAGGCGCGATGTCGAGGATGGCCATGCGGATGCCGTCTCCGAGTTCTACGAAGCGGTTGACGCGCCTCTGTATTACGGGCTGCGCAGTCCACAGCGCCTCTTTATCGAGGCCATGGCTGCTGATGAGGGTAAACCGACGCGCATGGCGGATATCATTGAGCGCTGCGAGCGTACCCAGAGCTGGGCGAGTAAATATCGCGCAAGCCTGATTCGCGAGCGCGTCATCGAAGCTGCCGGATACGGCCTCGTCCGGTTTACCGTGCCCATGCTGGGCGCGTACATTCGCGATCGAGTTATATGGCATGAGTAGGGTGATAAAGGTGACGGAACAGAAGATGAGCCCGCAGGCTATCGAGGTACGTGGCGCACGTGTCCATAACCTTAAGGACATCGATATCGATATTCCGCTGGGAAAGCTCGTGGGTATTGCCGGCGTATCAGGTTCGGGCAAGAGCTCTCTGGCGCTGGGGGTTCTTTATGCCGAGGGCTCGCGTCGTTACCTGGAGGCGCTCAGCACCTATACTCGACGTCGCCTGACGCAGGCCGAGCACGCTCAGGTGGACGAGGTACTGCACGTGCCGGCGGCGCTCGCGCTGCACCAGCGTCCGAGCGTGCCGGGCGTGCGCTCGACCTTTGGCACCATGACCGAGCTCAACAATAGCCTGCGTTTGCTCTTCAGCCGCTGTGCCCATCACGTGTGCCCGCATTGCGGGGCGCGTGTGGAGCCGAGCCTTAACGTGGCTGCGGGCCTGTCGCTCACGTGTCCGACATGCGGCCGCGAGTTCTACGCGCCGAGTGCCGAGGATTTGGCTTTCAATAGCGGTGGTGCATGCCCCACCTGCGGTGGCACCGGCGTCATGCGCGAGGTGGACGAGGCGAGCCTGGTGCCCGACGAGTCAAAGACTATCAACGAAGGTGCGGTCCTTCCCTGGGGCACGCTCATGTGGGATCTGATGAAGCAGGTGGCCGGCGAGATGGGCGTACGCACCGACGTGCCGTTTAACCAGCTCACGCCTCAGGAGCGCGACATCGTGTTCCATGGTCCGGCGGTCAAAAAGCACATTCTCTACGTTCCCAAAAACGGCGAGGGCGCCACGCCGCTCGACTTCACCTATTACAACGCCGTCTATACCGTGGAGAATGCGCTTGCCAAGGTTAAGGACGACAAGGGGCTCAAGCGCGTTGCGCGCTTTCTGCGCGAGGGGCCATGCCGTGACTGTGGCGGCACGCGCCTCTCCGAGGCCGCACGCCAGCCCCAGGTACGCGGTATCAATCTGGCACAGGCGGCGGCCATGACATTGGGCGAGGCGATTGAGTGGGTGCACGGGGTGCCCGCATCCTTGCCGGCCGAGATGCAGCCCATGGCAGTGGATATCTGCGATTCATTTTTGAGCACGGCTCGTCGCTTGGTCGACCTGGGGCTTGACTATCTCTCGCTCGACCGCGCCGGCGCCACGCTCTCCACGGGTGAGCGCCAGCGCGTCCAGCTCGCCCGCGTGGTGCGCAATCGCTCGACGGGCGTGCTCTATGTACTGGACGAGCCCTCGATTGGCTTGCATCCTGCCAATGTCGACGGCCTGGTGGGCGTGATGCGCGATCTGGTGGATGACGGCAACACCGTGGTTGTTGTCGACCACGATACGCGCGTACTGGCGGAAGCCGACTATCTTGTCGAGATGGGCCCCGTTGCCGGAGCAGGCGGCGGCAATGTGATCGCCGCTGGTACGGTAGACGAGGTCGAGCAATCGCAGAGCAGTCGCATCGCGCCGTTTTTGCGCGCCGAGCCCAAGCGCTTGCGTCCGCAGGTGACTGACGACGAAATGTTCGACCAGGGCCATATCCGCATGGCGACCGATGCCATCCATACCGTCAAGCCGCTCGAAGTCGATATCCCGCGCGGTCGCTTGGTTGCGGTTACGGGTGTTTCGGGTTCGGGCAAGACGACGTTGGTGCTCGAGACGCTCATCCCGGCACTCAAGGCGCGGGCAGCTGGCGAGCGCCTGCCGGGGCACGTGCGTTGGGTCGATGCCGAGGGTATTGCCCGCGCAAACCTGATTGACGCTACGCCCATCGGCGCCAACGTGCGCTCGACGGTAGCGACTTATGCCGACATCCATGATGAGCTGCGCCGCGCTTTCGCCCGTACGCCCGAGGCCAAGGCGGCCGGCTACAGGGCGGGTGCCTTTAGCTATAACACTGGCGCCTTGCGCTGCCCTACGTGCGATGGCACGGGCTCGATATCGCTCGATGTGCAGTTTTTACCTGATGTCGAGATCGTCTGCCCGGCATGTCGCGGTTCGCGTTATGCAGACGCGGCTTCGCATATCCATCGCGAGGGCAAGGACGGGAGTCTGCTTACGTTGCCGCAGCTCATGGATATGAGTGTGGACGAGGCCCTCGACGCCACGGTGGGACTCAAGAAGGTTCAGGCGCGCTTGCGGACCTTGCACGACTTGGGCTTGGGCTATCTCACGCTCGGTGAGCCCACGCCGGCGCTCTCGGGCGGCGAGGCACAGCGTCTTAAGCTTGCGAGCGAGATGGGCCGCGTGCAGGACGATGCCGTATTTGTGTTCGACGAGCCCACGATTGGCCTGCATCCGCTCGATGTTCAGGTGCTGTTGAACGTGTTTGACGGCCTCGTTGCCAAGGGCGCCACAGTTATCGTGATCGAACACGATCTCGACCTTATCCGCAATGCCGATTACGTGATCGACATGGGCCCGGGCGGTGGCGATGCGGGTGGGCAAATCGTCTGCGCCGGCACGCCGAGCGACATCGTGGCCTGCCCCGCAAGCATCACCGGCCGCTACCTATAACCGAATGTGACAAAGGGACAGTTCCTTTGTCACATTCCCGGAAAGCCTGTTTGGCGCAGGGCCTCGTAGAGGACGATGGCGGCGCTGTTGGAGAGGTTGAGAGCGCTGATGCGGTAGTCGTCCGGGTCGACGAAGTTGCCGCAGATATCCTGTCGAAGGATGGCTTCGTGGCTGTCCTCGGTATGCCCGAGCGACTCCTCGTGGGCCTCCCAGGCGTCGGCGTTTTCGAGCGAGTCGCAATCGCGCAACATGGGGATGCGCTCGCAGCGCTCGGGCGCCGCGGCAAGCAGCGGCTCGGGAATCCCCGAGCTCTCGCTGCCAAAGACCAAAAAGTCACCGTCGCGGTAGGTACTTTGCGCATAGGTGCGGCGCGCCTTTTTGGTCAGCAGATGCAGGCGTTCGTCGGCGGGGGAGAGGTCGTTGCGCGCAAGGAAATCCTCCCAGCCGGCATAGGTCGTCACGTCCAAATTTTGCCAGTAGCCCAGGCCGGCGCGACGCACCGTCTTGTCGTCGAGCGAAAACCCCAGCGGCTCCACCAGATGCAGGGCGCCGGTAACCACGCAGGTGCGGCCGATATTGCCCGTATTGGCCGGAATCTCGGGCGCATACAGCACAATGTTGAACATGAATCTCCTTGGCTCAGAACGAAAAACCACCACGAAGGGCACCTTCGTGGTGGTTTGGCGGTTACGTAGGCGGAAAAATGCCCGCTTGGATAAATCTAGGCGCGGTGCCAGTCGGTCAGGCAGGCATCGAGGGAGGCGATGAGCGCATCCTTGTCCATGTGACGGCCGATGATGCACAGGCTCGTCATGCGGTCGCCCGTCTCGTCGTCCCAAATCTGCATGATCTCGGGGTTCTCGTCGATGATCTTCTGCTTCTCGCCCTCGGGCGCGGAGTCAACGAACAGACCGTTCTCCATCAGGCGCATTTGGTGGCCGGCCTGCTCAAACATGTAGCACATGTCCGGATTGCCGGTCTGCCACAGCGGACCCTTGACGCGGATGACCTCGTCGGGCCACTCCTGCTCAACAAAATCGGTGAACTTCTGCAGGTCAAACGGCTTGCGGCGCGAGTAAACAAAGGTCTCGATGTCGTACTCGAGCACCTCGGGGTCGTCGTGCTCCTCGGGATGCTCCATGGCCTCGATCCAGGCGGCGGAGTTGTAGGCGCGCATAAAGTCAAAGCGGTCGGTGTCGAGCAGCTCCTCCATGGGGACCTCTCCGTTTTGGGCCTCGACGATCACGGCGTCCTTCTGCAGGCTGCGCACGATGGCCTTGAGCTCGGCGATCTGCTCAGGCGTCACGGTATCGGTCTTGTTGAGGATCAGCGTGGAGCAAAACTCGATCTGCTGGATGAGCAGGCTCTCGATGTCGTCCTCGTCGATATCCTCAGCCAGCAGGTCGCGGCCGCCGTTGAACTCGTCGTACATGCGGGCGCAGTCGACCACGGCCACGATGTTGTCGAGCGCGAGCTTGGGCTCGCCGCCCACCTTGGCCTCGTCGCAGAAGCTCGAGATGGTGTAGGCGATGGGGATAGGCTCGCAAATGCCCGAAGCCTCGATGATGATGTAGTCGAAGTTGCCCGAATCGGCGATGCCCTGCAGCTGGTTAGCAAGGTCGTCCGAAAGCGTGCAGCAGATGCAGCCGTTGGTGAGCGGGATGAGGTCATCGGTCTCGGAAAGGCCGCCGTCGGCGATAAGGCTGGCGTCGACGTTGATCTCGCCGATATCGTTGACGATCACGGCGGCGCGGATGCCGCCGTCGTTAGCGAGGATGTGGTTGAGCAGCGTGGTCTTGCCGGCACCGAGGTAGCCGGTAAGCATGATGATCTTCACGGGTTTGTTGGGCATGTGCCCTCCTTTGTTAGACATGGCTTACAGTTAAATCTTATGCCAAACGCCTGCTCTTATACCCACGCGCCGGCAAATAACACAAGCTACTCCCAGGCTCCCCATACATCGGGGCAATAACCGACGGTGGCCTTTTTGCCGTTGCGTACGATGGGCTCGGCTAGAACCTGCTGGTTCTCGAGCAGCTTGTCGAAGCGCTGACTGGGGGTAAGGTGCTGGATGAGCGCGAGCGTCTCCTCGTCCTTGGCTTTGGGGTTGAGCAACTTGTCGATACCGCCGACTGCCTGCATCACGCTCGTGAGCTCGCCCTTGCTCATCTCCTTTTCCTTAAGGTCGATAAACTGCACCTTAATGCGGCGCTCTTTGAAGAAGCGCTGTGCTTTCTTGGTATCGAAGGACTTTTTGGTGCCAAAAATCTGCACGTTCATGTATTTGTTCCGCCGTTCTACCTGATGAAGTTGGTCGTTGCTCGATCTGCCTCGGGTGCGTTGATGCCGGCGGCCTGTCCTGCCTCGATACAGCGAAGGAGCCAGGCCATGTTTTTGCCGATGTTGCGCATGGTGGCAAGGCCCTCGGCGTCCCCATTGGCGTCGCCGGGCACGCGACCAAACACGTTGTTCCAGTAGGTGGAAGCAACTACGGGCATCTGGTTGATGGTGAAGTACTTGTTGAGTACATCGAACGTGGTCGACGTACCGCCGCGACGGGCGACGGCGATGGCGGCGCCCGGCTTGTGTGCAAAGGCTTTGCTTCCGGCATAGAAGGCGCGATCGAGGGCCGAAAGGATGCGGCCGCTGGGGTGCGCATAGTAGACGGGCGAGCCAAAGACAAAGCCATCTGCCTGCTCGGCGGCAGTGATCAGCTCGTTCACCACGTCGTCGTCAAAGGTGCAGCGACCGCCAAGCTTGCCGCACTGGCCGCAACCGATGCAATCGCGAATGGGCTTGGCGCCCAGCTGAAACACCTCGGTATCAATGCCTTCTGCATTGAGCTGTTCGGCGACCTCGGCGAGTGCACGGGCGGTGTTGCCGTTTGCCTTGGGGCTGCCATTGACCAAAAGAACCTTCATCACAAACTCCCTCTGCTTTTGGTGACTTCTGCAGAGGATTATCGCACGATGGGGGAGGCGGCGCGGGCGCGGTGCTAGTCCAGTTTGGTACCTGGCACCTGCACGGCTTTCCCGAGCAACGCTTTGAGCTCGTTCAAAATGGAAACGGGTTGTCGATCGACAGCGTCCAGATGAAGCGTCGCTACACGAATGGGTGGCTGATATTCAAGCGAGCCGATGAGCACGGGGGAACCCAGGAACCGCTCGATTTCGTCTGCGATCGAGTCGGTCTCTTCGGGGTCAAAGTCGTCGAAAAGCGCCACGAATGTCGGCCCCGTCGAGCGGAACAGGCGACCCTTGCCGCGCGAGCATTCCATAAGGCAGGCGGCGCTTTCTGCCAAAACGCGGTCGCCTGCATCGAATCCAAAGCGGGCATTGACCTCGGCGATATCGTCAACCTTAATGGCAATAAAGCCTGCCTCGCGCGCCACGCGACGCATTTCGCCAATGGCGTTGACCAGGGCGTGAATATCGCCCAGGCCGGTCACGGAGTCGGTCGTATCCGCTAGGCTTCGGTTGATGATAATGCCCACATACATGTTGGGCTCGGTATCGGTGCCGTCCAAGCGGTAGCCCGTGCAGTCGCAAAGCACGTATTTTCCGGTGGCGTTCATTACGCGATACTGCATGTAGTGGAAGTGCCACGTGCCGTTTATCACCATGTCGAGCTCGGCGCGTACGTTGTCGCGGTCCTCGGGATGAACGCGGGCAAGCCACATATCGACCGAATTAAAAGGGTGCTGGGAGGGCAAGTCAAAATCGCGCACGGCGTTAACCGACCATTGCGATTCGCCCGTATCGAGGTTAAGGATGAACGGATAGCGCGTCTCGGAGCTCATGGAGATCGCTTGGAACACCCGGTCGTTGCAGGGAAGCTGATCGACGATTGGGCGTTGCGGCGCGTCATTGTCTTTCGGCTGCTGCACACGATGCATAAGCTTATAGCGATACATCTTGCGATCGGCATCCATCGTCATCTGGCGGCGCGTGTCGCCGGCAAGTGGATCGACGCGCGAGCAGCCAAAGCTAAAGCTGCCGATCATGGGCGCCTTGCCGCCTGAGCTCGCCTCGATCAGCCCGGCACGTACCTGCTCCAAGCGCTGCTCGAGTTCAGTCTCGTTTGCGGAGGGCGAGATAAGCACAAACTCGTCTCCACCGATGCGGAACAGCATCTCATCATGCTTCATGGTTTCGGAGAGCGTGCGGCAGATGCTCAGAATATAGCGATTGCCTTCGGCGTGGCCAAACCTATCATTACAATGCTTGAGATGGTCGATATCAATATAGGCGCAGGTGAAGGGGTCGCCTTTGCGCCAGAGCTGCTCGACGTGACGGTCGAGTCCGCCGCGGTTGCCCAAATTGGTGAGCGAATCGATATAGGTGTTGCACTCAAGCAGCTGGCGCTCTTGTTGCAGGATGGCATGCGTCTTTTGCAGTTGCTCACCAACGGCGCGTAGCCCAGCGGGCAGCGCGGCAACATCGAGTTCGGCGGTCGAGACGCCATTCGCAAGTCGCTGAAGATAGACAATAATCGATTGCTCGCCCATGCGATACGACTCGTTCATGATGGATAACCTCCTTGGGCGGAACAGTGGTTTGTATCATATCCCCAATTCGGCTTGGATTGGGGATATAAGTTAGCTAATGGAGACAAATGCCCCCTTCGACGGTGGCGTTTTGCGCGTGAGCGTATCAGTCGTTATTGCCACCATCGAGCAATGCCTCAAAATCCTTCGCCGGCATGGGGCGGTAGTAGAGGAAGCCCTGAGCGTAGCGGGCGCCCATGTGGCGTAGCATGTTTGCCTGCTCATCTGTCTCGACGCCTTCGATTACAACGGGCAGATGGAGCGACTGCGCCATCTCGAGCATCGATGACACGATCTGCGCGCTGCGGCCTTGATCACGGTCGGTGGGCACAAAGGTGCGGTCGAGCTTGATGACGTCAACGTTCACGTTCTTGAGCATTGCGAGCGTGGACTGGCCGGTGCCAAAATCGTCCATATAGGTCGAGAAGCCGCGGGTGTGCAGATCTGCGGTCAGCTTATCCACGGCCTCGTACTCTCCGGTATAGGCGGTCTCGGTGATCTCGATACGCATGAGCTCGGGTGGTAGGTTGTATTGGGCGGCGAGCGCCCCCATATGTTCGGCAACGTCGCAGGCAAGAATGTCCACGCGCGACACGTTGAGGGAGATCGGAACCACGCGAAGACCGCGATCGAGACGCTCGCGAAGCCATGTGGCAACGCCCTGCCAAACATATTTGTCGAGCGTTACTACAAAGCCGCTTTCCTCGAGAGCGGGGATAAAGGTTGCAGGTGAAATGAGGAAGCCATCCTTGTCAATCCAGCGTGTGAGCGCCTCGGCGCCAATGATCTCGCCGGTTTCCATATCGACCTGGGGCTGCAGGTAGTAAGTGATGCGGCCGTTTGAGAGCGCATACTGGAACTCGGTTAGCGTGTGGTGGAACGCAACCCCATGCTCATATTCCTCGGGGCGGAAAATGGCAATGCGCTCCTTAAAGTCGTTTTTGGCGCGTCGATTGGTAAACATGGCCTTGGCCTGGGCATCGATGGTGATTTCCTCGCTAGCGTCGATGGGGCATACGCCCATGGACGGCCAAAAGCCTACGCCGTCGTCGTGCTTGGCTACAGCCTCGCGCACGCGCGCATAGACTCGGTGAACGAAATCGTGCTCAAAGGGTATGAGCAGACAAAAGTCGTCTTGCCCCCAGTATCCCGCGACGCCCATGTCGGCGTTCTCGATATCCTTGAGCACCGTGCCCACATCGGCAAGCATGCGGTCGCCTTCGGCCTGCCCATACCATTCGTTAAATAGGCGCATGTGGCCCATGTCGACGGTGGCGATACACCAAGCGCCGTCGCGCCTTGCCTTGATGAAGGCATTGGCACGGCGCATAAACTCGCTGGGTCGGTAGAGGCCGGTGAGCGTATCGATGCGTTCGGCGATTGCGCTTTCGCGCTCGACCTCGGGTATAGGGAGGCTGTCGTTGGGGACAAGCCCGCCAGCTGTGCGAAGGCGACGGTCGAGTTCGCACAAAACAGCAGATGTTTGGTAGTCCAGGCGCTCGTAAAAGACCGGGGTGACAATGCAAACGGGAGTGATGGTGTCGCCCGCGATCTGAACGGGGGCAAAAATGGTCTCTTTTAGACGATGGATCAGGAGTTCAAATGCCCCGTGGTCCAAAGCGTTGCTGAGCACGACAAACTGGACACTTCGTGAACGGAAGACGCGACTCCTACCGCGGGTGATCGACAGCATACGGCCTGCGTATTCGGCAAGCATGCTGTCGACCGCCTCGGCTCCATAGAGCTCGTTGAGCTTCGTCGTGCTGCGAACGCGCACGGCGATGAGTCCTGTTTTGCAGTGGTCACGGCGACAGGCATCGATAGCGTTGACCAGCATACGTTGCGTTCCAAGCCCCGTGGCGGCGTCGACGGTCTCGGCAAGGGAATGATTGACGAGTTCGCCGACATAGAGCGAGGGCTCGTTTTCGTCCCCATCGATGCGAAAACCGCGAGCACGGCAGAGCACGTAGTCGCCTGTGGCGTTGCGTACACGATACTGCATGACTCGATGGTGCTTGGAGCCGTTATAGACTTGGTCGATGTCGTCGGTAAAAGCCTCAAGGTCATCGGGATGGACGCGCGTTTTCCAGCAATCGCGACAGTTGTCTATGTGCTCCGAAGGAAGTCCGAGGTCGCGCAAGGCGTTTTGTGACCAAAGGGTGCGATGTTTATCCAAGTTTTCGATAAAGAAATAACGGCCTTCGTTGAGCATCGAAAAGGCGTCGAAAATGCGATCGCTTATTTCGAAGTCGTCGGTGTGGACTTGCGAGATATTGCGCCGATCAAGGTGTACGGCATGACGTAGCTTGTAGTCGTACATGCGATGGTCGGCATCGAGTGTCATGCGATTGGGGGCCTCGCCCAGGGCGGGGTCGGCATGTGACACTCCGTAGCTAAACGAGTGAGGCATCTCGGAATCGTTGTTTTTGAGCAGGACCGTTCGGCAGTGTTCCAGACGTTCGGCGAGGTCGTCCTCGGTCGCAACCGTAGACAGGATGGCAAACTCGTCGCCGCCTATGCGAAACGCCGCCTCGTCCACTTTCATATACAGCTTGAGATAGAGGCTTACCTGCAAGATGTAGCGGTTGCCCTCGTCATGCCCAAAGATGTCGTTGCAGTGCTTAAGGTTATCGATGTCGATAAACGCCATGGTCACGGGCAGTTCCTGCTCCCAGATTTCCTCTAAGGAGCGAGCAAAGCCGCCGCGGTTGCCAAGTCCGGTGAGCTGGTCGGTAAAGGCCGTCCTAATCAGATCATCCTGACGCTCGAGAAGGTCACGGACGGTCTTTTCGAGCGTTTCGGTGTAATTGCTGACAGTATCCATGTTCTAAGCGGCTTTCTGAGGTCGGGGCGGATTGCGTCGGGCGAGCTCGTTGTGTACACGCGTCGTTGCTCACGCTTTGCGTGTATCCAGGCCCCCGCCTTGCTGCGTTGTTGAGTTACTTTGCCGGCTAATGTTCGCTGTTGATAACTGCTGAGTAGTATAAACAACAGTACGCAATTATATATGGGTGCACATGCTGTGAGCGGCTATTATTCGACAAGTGGTACCGCGACGATGCGATGTTCGATGAAAATGCGACTGAGACGATATATGTTGACGGGTATACTTGTCCCGTTTTAAAACGCAGGAACGGAGATGGTCGCATGGCACAGTCAAATATGACGCGCACGGTGGGGCTGGCACTCGAGGGAGGCGGCTACCGCGGTATGTATACGGCGGGCGTGCTCGACGTTTGGATGGAGCACGGTTTGACCTGCGACCATATGGTGGGTGTCTCGGCGGGCGCGGCGTTTGGCTACAACTTTAAATCGCGCCAGATCGGCCGCGCCATTCGCTACAACAAGGCCTATTGCGCCGATAAGCGCTATGCGGGTGTGACCAGCTGGCTGCGAACCGGTGATATGTTCAATGCTGATTTTGCCTATCACGAGGTGCCCATCGAGCGCGATCCCATCGACCTGGAGGCATATCGCGCCTGCCCCATGCGGTTTACGTGCGTGTGTACCGATATCGAGACGGGCAAGGCCGTCTATCATGACCTGCCCTATGGCGACGAGAGGGATATCGAGTGGATCCGGGCGTCGTCGGCGATTCCTGTGGCGACGCGTCCTGTCGCTATTGACGGGCATAAATATCTGGATGGCGGCGTGGCTGATTCTATTCCCAGCGCATGGCTGTTTGCGCAGGGGTATGACCGCAACGTGGTGGTGCTGACGCAGCCGGCGGGCTTTGTAAAGCAGCCCAACAGTGTGATGCCCATGCTGCGTCGCGTGTTCCGTCACTACCCGGCGTTTGTCGCAGCACTTGAGCATCGGCATGAGGTCTACAATGCCACGCTCGATGACCTGGCACGTCGCGAGGCTGCCGGCGAGATCTTTGTGGTGCGGCCGAGCGAATCGGTGAAGGTGCCGTCGCTGTGTCGCGAGCCCGATGAGCTCGAGCGTATCTATCAGATCGGCCGCCACGATGCGGAGTCGTCTTTGCCGGCGTTGGAGACCTACCTGGCGGGGTAGAGCAACTTGCGTGTGCTCGGCGGAAAGCGCATCCCAGAATGGAGGTCCAAACTGGGATGCGCTTTCCATTGCTGAAGATATGAGGCCGCGGAGCAGCTGCTCGGCC
>URNQ01000029.1 GCA_900549245.1 uncultured Collinsella sp. | reverse complement strand
TTTGCCTGGGTGGGGCGGGGGGGGAGCGCCAGCCGCAAGCGCAAAGCCATGCGTGGCAGGCAGGTCGGCGGCCACAAACTCGTGAGGCGCGGGACAGCTCACGGTCTTGACCAGGTTCTCGCCCACCAGCGTGGGCGCTGCGTCCAGACGCTCGGCGAGCTCGTCGACGTCGAAGATCTCTGTCGAGATAATGCCCATCTTGGAACCATTGTCGCGCAGATGGCGCACCAGAGCGCGGGTGTCGACACCCTCGATAGCGACGATGCCGTGAGCGCGCAGGTACTCCGGCACGCTGACGGCCGAGCGCCAGTTAGAAGGCGTGGCGCACATGTCGCGAACGATCATGCCGCGCATAGCCGGAGCGCTCGCAGGGCGCACGGCGTCGCCGGGGAAGGCCGACTGGACATCGGTCTCGTCGATACCGTAATTGCCGATCTGCGGATAGGTCATGGTTACAATTTGGCCGGCATAACTCGGGTCGGTCATGACCTCAAAGTAGCCCTCAAGCGAGGTGTTGAAGCAGACTTCGCCGGTCGCGGTGCCCTCGGCGCCGCATGCACGTCCATAAAAAATGGTCCCATCCTCAAGATACAGGATACAGGGACCGCAGGTGCCCTTGCTGGTTTTGGCCAGCATACGCTGGCAAAGCTCGCTGGGCGCGAAGGTGCGGGCGGCAGCGCCCGCGGTATGGTTGTTCGCCATAATTCTCCTTCCCGGTCTCACAGGACCGGCTTAAAGGTGTGTAGTTAGGCCTCGCGGTATTGTAACCGCAAGCATGCCTCATGGCGTTAATTTCATCGAAATGTTTACGAAATGATAATTATGACTTTCTATGCATAATGATTTTTCTGGGACGGGGATTAAAAATCATCCCGCGGGGCTTGTGGCTCACACGGGATGATGGCGTCTTATTTTTTCTTGTCCTGTTCCAGCAGATCGGACGGTGAACGATCGGGCTTGCCGCCGCGGAAAATCTCGCGGCCATGCAGACGATGCTCCAGGTCACGTTCGGCCTTTTCCTCGTCAATCTTGGTCTGGCTCACCACCGGGTCCTCGATCAGCGACGAAACCGAGTTCACCTGTTTTTGAATGCGCTCGGCAATGGTGTCGTCCATGCTTACGATGCGCATCTTCCAGTCGATACTCGTGGCGTTGGATGAGCTCTTGGTCCACACAAACGTCAAAATGGCGCTCTGATGACCCCGCGCGGGGAACATGCCAAAAAAGGAATCGTGCTGAATGTTGCTATCCTCGTCGATATAGGCGTGAACGTTATACACCACGCGGTCAATCTTGTCGTTGAGCAGGGCGTTGGTCGCAAGCGCCGCGGACTGGATCTGCCCGTTGGACAGCAGCTCGAGCTCATTGGCAGACGACGTGTCCAACACCGTCACCTCAACCGTGCCCGTGCGCTCATCGGCCTCGTCGACAGAAAAATCAAGCGGGAACTGCGTAAAGCCGTTGCCCCATTCGAGTCCACCCTTGAGCGCGGTCGAGACGGTATCCACCGAAACGCTCTCGGACAGGTTGGCGGTATTCAGACGGCGCATCACGCCGTAGCCGATCTGCATGCCCACGATCAGCACCAGAATACCGATGACCACGGCCATCGCGGTCTTCGTAATGGTATGGCTCACCTGCGAGCCCGAAGGATCGTCCTCGGACAGCGGGTCGATATGTTTTGCCTGGCTCGCGCGGTCCTCGCTGCGCAGCTGCGCTAGCGCCGCTTTGTCACCGCGCTTGGCCGCAGCCTCCTTCTCACGCATGCGCTCGGTTCGCTTTTTGGCAAGCGTGGGATCCAAGACACCGGATGCATCGATTTCGGAGAATAACTCCGTCACTTCTTCCGGAGTCAAAGGGTTCTTGTCAGCCATAAACTTCCTGTCATATCAATCAGTCGAGCTCGTGCGCACGCGCACCTTCGAACTGCATTCGATAGTAACGGGCATAGGTGCCGCCACGGGCGAGAAGCTCCTCGTGCGTGCCACGCTCCACAACGCGACCATGCTCAACGGTCGCAATCTCATCGGCATGCTTAATGGTCGAAAGACGATGGGCGATGATAATCGTGGTGCGGCCGCGTGCCAGCTCTTCGAGTGACTCCTGCACCGCCTCCTCGCTCTCGTTATCCAAAGCACTCGTCGCCTCGTCCAAAATCAGGATCTTGGGGTTCTTGAGAAACACACGCGCAATGGCAACGCGCTGCTTTTGGCCGCCCGAAAGACGGCTGCCGCGCTCGCCCACGACCGTGTCATAGCCCTGTGGAAGCGACTCGATAAAGGCATCGATGTTGGCGCGACGGGCGGCCTCGGCGATCTCTTCTGCCGTAGCGCCCGGCTTGCCGTAGGCGATGTTCTCGCCGATTGTTCCGTCAAACAGGTAGACATCCTGCTGCACCAGGCCGATGGTGCGGCGCAGGCTCTGCTGCGTCACATCGCGCACGTCCTGGCCGTCGATGCTAATGGATCCGGCAGCCACGTCATAAAAGCGCGGCAGCAGCGAACAGGTCGTGGACTTGCCACCGCCCGAAGGGCCAACCAAAGCGATGGTCTGCCCGGGCTTGATGGACAGATTCATATGGTCGATAACGGGACGCTCGTCGGCATCACCCTCGCCCAGCTCAACGTCCTCGTAGTTAAAGCACACGTCGTGATAATCCACGGCGCCGGCAGTCACCTGCAGATCCGTGGCGCCCGGCTTGTCCTGGATATCCGGCGCGGTCGAGAGCACCTCGTCCATACGCTTAAAGCCGGCGATAGCCTTCTGATACGTTTCGGCCGAATTGACGAGTGTCTCGAGCGGCGTGCAGAACAGCGAAATATAGAGTGCAAAGGTCGCCATATCGACCGCCTGCAGCTGTCCCTGGGCGACCAGCCAGCCGCCCAGCAGTACCACGATCACATAGAGCACACCCGAGAGCAGGCCATACGTCGCAGTATAGACGCCCATGGCGTGATACATGTTCTCCTTGGACGAAAGATAGCGATTGTTGGAGGCGCGGAACTTGAAGCGTTCGGTCTCCTCATTGGCAAAGCTCTTGACCACGCGCATACCCGCCAGCGAATCCTGCAGCTGCGCATTGATGCCGCTGATCTTTTTGCGGTTGTCGCTAAAGACCTCGCGCATGCGCATGTTCTGCCAAAACATGATGACCGCAAACGCCGCCGTCACCACGGCCATAGCGAGCGCCAGCACCGGGGCGATGGTAAAGAGGATCACAAACGAGCCGATAATCTCGATGCCGCAGATGATGATCCACTCGGGCACGTGGTGTGCCGCCTCGCAGATATCGAACAGGTCGTTGACCACGCGGCTCATCATATCGCCCGAGCTGTTGCGGTCAAAGTACGCAAAGCTAAAGCGCTCATACTGGTCAAACAGGTCCTCGCGCATTTTGGACTCCATACGCGCGCCCATCACGTGACCCCAATAGCTCACAAAATAGCGGCAGGCGCAGCGGACGGCATACATCAGCACCAAGCCCACCGCAATCATGCCGAGCGCCTGCATAATGACGGCCTGACCCTGAGTAAAGAGCCCACCGGTCAAATTGCGCAGGATAATGGGGAACGCCAGGTCAATGGCGGCAAGCACCAGAGCACAAACAGTATCGGCAACAAAAAGCCCCATCTGGGGCTCGTAATACGAGAGAAACCTTTTAAACATGCAATCCTCGAAGAGAAATAAATAGCGTGAGAAATCCGGTTGAACCGGTCAGGCTGAAAACAAAGCGTCCCAACAAGCATAACGCCGATGTTCTGGCAGCGTCAGCGAAAACGTCCCTAAGCGAGCAAGGTGCCTTGAAAGAGGAGCGACGCGTACTTCGGTACGCGAGCGACGATTGAAAGGCAGATTGCCGCTTAGGGGCGTTTGCAGCGTCGACTCGTTACGCGGTTTGGTAAAACCGCGTAACCTAGAGCTCCGCACCCCCAAGGCGATGCGCGATGCTATCGCAGGCCAAGGCGCCCACGACGGTCTTGGCGTCTTCGATCTTGCCGTCGAGCACGGCGTCGATCAGCTCGTGCAGCGGCACCAGGTCCACGTTGACAAACTCGTCATCATCGGGGTTGGGCGCATCAAACTCGAGCTTGGTAGCCAAGTAGATGTGGATGATCTCATCGCAAAAACCGCAGGACGTGACAATCGACGTCAAAAAGCGAATGCGACCAGCCCTAAAGCCCGTCTCCTCATGCAGCTCGCGTTTGGCGCAATCGAGCGGGTCCTCGCCTGGATCGAGCTTGCCGGCGGGAATCTCGACCGTCACGCGGTCGATAGCGGTGCGGTACTGACGCACCAGTACGATCTTGCCGCTCTCGGTCAGCGCCACAACGGCCGCCGCACCCGGATGGCGAACGATATCGCGGGCGCTGCGGCGACCGTTGGGCAGCTCAACCTCAAGACGGTGGACGTCGAGGATCTTGCCCTTCCAGGCGCACTCCTCCGAAAGAATCTTCTCGTGCAGCTCGGCATCGTGCGGGTCGTCGTCGCCCAGCACCAGCGCCGGCTCGTCAGCGACCTCGCCGCCAGGCTCGCCCTCGGCGTGCCCATACATGCGGCTGTCCTCTTCAACGATCTGCGCATCCACGAGCTCTTCGTTCTTCTCGTCCATCCGTCTCATTCCTCTCGGATTTTAGGCATCCCAGGCGTCGCGGCCGCGCAGCGCGCGCAGGCCGATGTCGTGGCGCAGGGTCTTGCCTTCAAAATCAATCTTCTCGCAGGCCTCGTAGGCAAGGTTGCGAGCGTTCTCGAACGTGTCGCCCAGAGCGGTCACGGCAAGCACGCGGCCACCATTGGTCACGAGCTGGCCGTCCACCACGGCAGTGCCCGCGTGGTACACGGTCACGTTCTCCATGGCCTCGGCATCGGCGATACCGGTGATGACCTTGCCCTTCTCGTAGCTGCCGGGATAGCCCGCGCTCGTCAGGACAACGGCCACGGCCCACTCGTCACGCCAGTCGAGCTCAATCTGATCGAGCTCGCAGTTGGCGCAGGACAGCATGACCTCAACCAGGTCGTTCTTAAGGCGCGGCAGCACGACCTGCGTCTCGGGATCGCCAAAGCGGGCATTGAACTCCAGCACCTTGGGGCCGGCAGGCGTGAGCATAAAGCCGCCGTACAGGCAGCCGCGGTAGTCGATACCCTCGGCAGCGAGCTCTGCCACGGTCTGCTCCATGACCGCCACCATGGTGGCGTGCTCCTCGTCGGTCACGATGGGCACCGGGCTATAGACGCCCATGCCACCGGTGTTGGGGCCCTTGTCGCCCTCGAGCGCGCGCTTGTGGTCCTGCGAGGTGGCCATGGGACGCACGGTCTTGCCGTCGGTAAAGGCCAGCAGCGAGCACTCGGGACCAACGAGCATCTCCTCGATAACCACGGTGTTGCCGGCATCGCCAAAGGTGCCGCCAAAGCACTCGCGCACGGCCTCCTCGGCCTGCTCAAGTTCGGTCGCCACGATAACGCCCTTGCCCGCGGCAAGACCGTCGGCCTTGACGACCAGCGGAGCGCCCTGCTCGCGCACGTAGGCGAGAGCCGAAGCCTCGTCGGTAAACGAACCATAGGCTGCCGTCGGGATACCGGCGCGCTCCATGAGCTGCTTGGAGAACAGCTTGGAACCCTCCATCTGGGCGCCCTCGGCACCCGGGCCAAAGCAAGGAATACCCGCCGCACGCACGGCGTCGGCCACGCCCGCCACGAGCGGAGCCTCGGGGCCAATTACCACGAGTCCGCATCCGTGGCTCTGTGCAAACGCCGCCACGGCCGCAGGATCGCAGTCGTCGAGAACAACGTTCTCGCCGCAGCTCGCGGTGCCGCCGTTGCCCGGCGCGATGTAGAGCTTGCCGGCGCGCGGTGATGCTGCGAGCTTAGCTGCCAAAGCATGCTCACGGCCGCCGCTGCCCAACAACAGGATGTCGATGGTTTGAGTGTCCGCCTTCAAGGGTGCCTCCTCTATGGATGAATGGCCCGCTCCGCGCGAGCCCTTTGCAAGCAAATATACCCCTCGGCCGCCCATCCGGGCTGCAAAGGGGTATATCGCAATAACCAAATAGTCCCGATTACTTCCAGAATCGGTTGATGATCTGCTCGCGACCGGCGCCAACGCCAATAAACGTCACGCGGGTGTGTGCCAGATCCTCGATAAACGCCACGTAGTCCTGAGCCTCTTGCGGCAACTCGTCAAAGCTGCGGCAACCGGTGATGTCGCACTTCCAGCCGGGGAGCTCCTCGTAGATGGGCTTGGCATGCTCAAAGCGCACCTGATGCTCGGGCACGCTGGTGTAGCGCTCGCCATCGACGTCGTAGGCCACGCACACCTTGATGGTGTCGAAGGCCGAAAGCACGTCGAGCTTGGTCAGGGCGATATCGGTGAGGCCGTTGACGCGCGAGGCGTAGTTGGCGATGGGGCCGTCGAACCAGCCGCAGCGACGACGGCGACCGGTGGTCACGCCGTACTCATAGCCCTCCTCGGTCAGCGTGTGACCGGCCTCGGACTCATAGGAAAGCTCGGTGGGCATGGGGCCCGAACCGACGCGGGTGATATAGGCCTTCATGACGCCCAGCACGCGGTCGACGTTCTTCATGCCCACGCCGGAGCCGGTGATGGCGCCGCCGGCGGTGCAGTTGGAAGACGTCACGTACGGATAGGTGCCGTGATCGATGTCGAGCAGCGTCGCCTGGGCGCCCTCAAACAGCAGGTCCTTGCCCTCATCGATCATGTTGTTGAGCAGCAGGCTCGTCTCGGTGATGTAGGGGCGCAGACGCTCGGCCATGGGCAGGTACTCGTCGCAAATCTGGTCCACGGTGTAGGTGGGCAGGTTGTAGATGAGCTCGAGCTCAGGGTTCACGCGGGCGAGAGCGGTCTCCAGCTTGTCGCGAAACAGTGCCTCGTCCAGCATGTCCTGCATGCGCAGACCAATGCGGGCCATCTTGTCCTGATAGCACGGACCGATACCGCGCTTGGTGGTACCGATGTTCTTCTTGCCGAGCTTCTGCTCAAAGGCGCCATCCAGATCGATGTGGTACGGCATGATGACATGCGCGTTGCCGCTGATCTTGAGATTCTTGGTGGTGATGCCGTCGGCCTCGAACATGTCGATCTCCTCAAGGACAACCTTGGGGTTGACGACGCAGCCGTTACCGATCACCGACACGTGGTCGGAATACATGATGCCGGAGGGCACCTGGTGCAGGCCGTACTTCTTGCCGTTGACGACGATGGTGTGGCCGGCGTTGTTGCCGCCCGAGTAGCGCACGACGGCATCGAAGTCGCCGGCGACCAGGTCGCAAATCTTACCCTTGCCCTCATCGCCCCACTGGGCACCGACCAAAACGGTTGACGGCATGTTTACTCCTTACATTCATGGACTGTCTACGCGCCACGCCGGCACGCAGAAGCACAAAACATTCCCAGTATACCCGTGCAACGGGCGCCTGTCCTACTCCTCGGCATGTGCCCCATCAAGCTCATAGAACTTAGTGGATGCCGGCAGGAACATCAGGTCGACGTCGCCGATCGGGCCCGAACGGTTCTTGGCCACGACGATACGCGTAACGCCCTCGTCGGGTCGATCGTCGCGCGAGGCTTCGGCCTCGTCGGCGGAGCGGTCCAAGAACATAACGATATCGGCGTCCTGCTCGATGGAGCCCGATTCACGAAGGTCGGAAAGCTGCGGGCGCTTGCCGGTACGGGATTCGACCTGACGCGAGAGCTGCGACAGCGCGATGAGCGGGATCTTGAGCTCCTTGGCCATGATCTTCAGACCACGCGACATCTCGGAGACCTCGACGGTACGGCTCTCGGAGCGGCGTCCCGGCGGAGGACTCACCAGCTGCAGGTAGTCCAGGATGATGATGGCCTTCTCCTTGTTGTGGAGCATGCGGCGGCTCTTGGCGCGAATCTCGGTCACTGTGGTGCCGGGCGTATCGTCAATCAGAATATCGAGCTTGGACAAGGTCTGCGTGGCCTCGTTGATATTGGCCCACTGCTCGGGGCTAATGCGGCCCATGCGGAAGTCACTGATCGAAATCATGGCGTAGGCGCAAATCAGACGCTGGGCAATTTCCTTGCCCGACATCTCCAGAGAGAAGAAGCCGACGGTATAACCGGCGGCGGCGGCGTTGAGCGCCAGGTTCAGGGCGAACGACGTCTTACCCACAGCAGGGCGGGCGCCGATGATGATGAGCTGGCCCTCGCGAAAACCCATGAGCATGCGGTCGAGCGACGGGAAGCCCGTGGGCACGCCCGCAGCCTGGCCGCCGGCCTGGCACACTTCCTCGGCCTCGTTATAGGCCTCGACCATAAACTCGGTCAGCGTCTTGTAGCTCGACTTGACCTCGCGCGCCGTGACCTTGAGCAACTTGCTCTCGGCCAGCTCCACGACCTCTTTGGTGTCGGTGGGGGCGTTGTATGCCAGCGCGTTGATCTCGTTGGTGGCGCCGATCAGCTCACGCAGCATCGAATCGCGGCGAACGATAGCGGCATGGTGCTGCCAGTTGACGAGCGACAGGGTCTGACCCATCAACTCCAAAATGTAGGCCTCGCCGCCCACGGCATCGAGCTTGTTGATGCTTCGCAGGTAATCGATCAGCGAGATGGAGTCGATGGGAATGCGGCTGTTGTACATATCGACCATCGCGGTATAGATGGTCTTATGAATGGGCCGGTAGAAGTCATCGGGCTGCAGCTCGACCTGGGCCTCTTCGACTACCTCGGGCGATAGCAGCATGGCGGCCAGTACATTGGCCTCTGCATCTTGGTTTTGGGGGAGACCCAACTTGGAACCACGGTCCTCGACCGTCAACCCGGTCTCCCTATCGTCATATGCCATGAGCATCCTCATTCATATCGCTTGCGAGCATCCATAGTATCAGTCACAGTCCCAAAACGGGCCGCGCCCCGGCAATCATCACCGGACGAAACGGATGAACGGTCCCGCATTTAGGACTTCACCGCAACGCCTGCCACGGCGCTCGCTGAGCGTAGAAAATAAAAGGGCGCCCTGGTTTCCCAGAGCGCCCTTCTTAGAACAAGATTGTTGCGTTGCAGCAAATGCTACTCGGCAGCAGCCTCAGTCTCGACCTCGGCGGTCTCGGCCTCAGCGGCCTCCTCGACCTCAGCCTCGGCAGCGAGCTCCTCGGCGGTAACGCCGACGAGAACGACAACCTCGGCCTTGATCTCGCGGTACAGCGAGATGGCAACGGTGTGGGCACCGGCAACCTTGATGGGCTTACCGAGCTCGACGCGCTTGCGGTCGATGTCCATACCGAGCTGAGCCTTGATGGCGTCAGCGATCATAGCGGCGGTAACGGAGCCAAAGAGGATGCCCTCGTCGCCGACCTTGACGTCAACGGTGACCGTCTTGCCCTCGAAGGCAGCCTTGGTCTCGTTGGCGGTAGCCAGACGGACGGCCTCGCGCTTGGCGATGTTGTTGCGACGCTCGTCAAGCTGCTTGAGGTTGCCCTTGGTGGCGGCAACAGCGAGCTTCTTGGGGAACAGGAAGTTCTCAGCGTAACCCTGAGCGACCTCTACGACGTCACCCTCGCCGCCCTTGCCCTTGATCTCATCGAGAAGAATAACCTTCATGATGCGTCTCCCTTCTTAACCGCGGTCGCGGTTGCCACGAGAGGAAACCACGGGGACGGTGTACGGCAGGAGAGCCATCTCGCGGGCGCGCTTGATGGCGTTGGCGATGTCATGCTGATGCTGCGTGCAAGCGCCAGTGACGCGACGGGGCTTGATCTTGCCACGGTCGGTCATGTACTTACGGAGAAGCTGAGTGTCCTTATAGTCGATGAACTCAGTGTTCTCCTTGCAGAACTGGCAGTACTTACGACGCGGCTGACGTGCAGAAAAATCATTAGCCATGTCAAAATACCTTTCATTTGGCAACTTCGGCGAACCGAAGCCGCCTCTCACTCAAAAATAGGTGAACAACCCTTAGAACGGGATGTCCTCATCGTAGACGTCGACCGCGGGCGGCGTAGCCACCGGTGCGGCGGGACGTGCTGCGGGCGCGGGGGCTGCGGGGGCGTAACCGCCCTGATCGTAGCCACCCTGGCCACCACGGGAGCTCATAAACTCGATCTCATCGACGATGACCTCAAGCTTGCTCCGGCGCTGGCCGTCGCGCTCCCAAGAGCTGTAGCGCAGCTTGCCCTCGATCGCGACCTTGTTTCCCTTTGCCAGGAAACGGCTCACGGCCTCGGCGCGGGTGCCGAACATAGTGCAGTCGACAAAGTTGGGATAGTCCTCCCACTCGCCAGTCTGCGCGTTGCGGCGACGATCGTTCACGGCGACGCCAAAGGACAGAACCTGGGTTCCGCCGGCGGTGGCGCGCAGCTCGGGATCGCGGGTGAGGTTACCGGTGATGTTCACTCGATTGATGCTCATAACTCACTACTTCCTCTTGGGGCACAAGCCCAGTCCAAAACGACAGTCTTACTCCTGGTCGTCGCGACGGACGATCATGTGGCGAACCACAGCGTCGGTGATGCGCAGGACGCGATCAAGCTCGGCGATCTGGGTAGGATCTGCGTGGAAGTTGATGAGGGTGTAGTCACCATCGGTGAGGTCGTTGATCTCGTAGGCGAGCTTGCGCTTGCCCCACTCGTCAACGGAGTCGACCTTGCCAGCGCCCTCAGCGATCGTGGTATCGATACGCTTCATAACAGCGAGACGAGTCTCGGGGTCGAGCGACGGGTCAACAAAGAACAGCAGTTCATAAGCCTTCATATTGTCACCTCCTCTGGGCAAATGTGGCTTCAGGTCGTGAAGGTGCGCCTGAAGCAGGAAAAGACTTGGTAATAATATCTTTCAACCTCCTAGGCTGCAAGAATATGCAGCTACAACCTCATGACCTCCACATATGCCCATACTCACACGACGTTTCATGCGCATTCCAACCAAATGCTGACCAAAAGCTTGACGGATCTGTTGACAAGATACGGTGCCGTGGGGACAAGCTGAGCCAAGCCGCAGGTCAACGGGCACAAGGCTGTGGTCGCAAAATGCATACCAGTGGCCCACAGCACCACCCAAAGATTTTTAAATTCATTGCCAAGTCGCTTATGAATACCTTTTTTGAACAATTGCGTTGATCAACCACGCTGGTCGGAAGCCGTTTTTTGGCACCTCAAGCCCCACTGCAGCGCCAAGCACGGCCAAGCGTTTTAAAAAATGCCAACTTTTCTGTTTGCACTTTGCGATTCCTCGTGTATACTGACTTTCGCATTTAACGGAGAGTTGTCCGAGTGGCCGAAGGAGCACGATTGGAAATCGTGTAGGCGTCAAAAGCGTCTCCAGGGTTCAAATCCCTGACTCTCCGCCAGTTAATTCCAAAGCAGGCCTTCGAGCCTGCTTTGTTTTTACCCCACGCGGAGGGGTGGCAGAGTGGTTGAATGCGGCGGTCTCGAAAACCGTTTGGCCTGTATAAGGTCACGAGGGTTCGAATCCCTCCTCCTCCGCCATTTTGGCTGAGAAAGCTCCCAAGAATGGGAGCTTTTTTGTTTTGAGTCCCTATCAAGCAAATACGGCGGAGGAGGAGGGATTCGAACCCGCCAGGACGCGGAGCGTAAGGAAAACGCGCCAGCGGCGCGTTTTTAGCGCAGCGCGGTCGGCGTAAGCCGACCGGATAAATTTTGAGCAAAGCTCAAAATTTGGACATCCCTCCCATTCAGCCACGCCCCCATCGCTTTCAGCATCGACCCAGATCCCCAAACATGGAACCTACGCCCGCATCCAGTCCCGACCGTTTGCCGAGCAATAGGGTCGCAATCGGCGCCGAACATGTACTATGTACGGGCATTGTCCAAATCCGTAATCCAAAGGACCCCATCTTGCCCGTCGTCGCCGCTATGACCGTTACCTCACACGCCACGGATGCCATGGTCGCCATCCCGTTTTGGCTCGAAATGTTCGCCGTCGTCGCGGCTTCAATCTCGGGCGTGTTGGTCGCGCGCGAGCACAAACTCGACCTGGTGGGTGCAGTTGCGCTCGCCGTGGTCTGTGGCTTGGGCGGCGGTCTTTTACGCGACATGACGCTGCAGGTGGGCAACGTCTACATCCTCAACCAGCCAATGGCGCTGCCGCTTTCCATTGCCACGGCAGCCATCATCTATATTTTCCCGGCAATCGTCGACAAGCCCGAAAAACTCATTCCCCTGCTCGACATCATCTCGGTCGGCATCTACGCCGCCACTGGAGCAGACAAGGCGCTGGTCTACGGCTTTGCACCGGCGGTGTGCATCATGATGGGCTTTTTCACCGCGGTGGGCGGCGGCATGTTGCGCGATGGCTTTATGGGCGTGGTTCCGGGCATTTTCCAACGTACTAACTTTTATGCCATCGCCGCCATCGCCGGATCGACAAGCTATGTGTGTCTCGTTATGAGCGGCATTATGAGCAATGTCGCCGCGCTGGTCGTATGCGTTGTCGTGACCATGGGTCTGCGCTGGCTCTCGCTGCGCTTTGACATCAAAAGCCCCACCGAAGAAGATATCGCGCGCTTTTTGCACCGTAAAAAATAGGTGGCGCGAGCTCATCCTTCGAAATGCAACCGAGAGGTTCTTTTAGAGCGCCCACGCGTTGGGTACCCTGTTAGGTGCATATCGAGCATCTGACGAAGGATTCACTATGCCCCACAATCAATTCCCGTCGACCCAGCGCCGTAAAGCGTGGGGCCGCATCACCATCCTATTCGCACTCATCGCACTGGCGATCACCGCGCTTCCCACGGCGTCGTTCGCCGGCACGGACACCGCAGGCAACGTACTTGCGACCGACAACGACGCCAATCCGTCCGGCGTCGAAGGTGACCTGTACTGGGCAGGTCAGAGCCTCAACCTGGACGACACCTCCATCGACCGCGATATCATCGCTGCGGGCGATACCCTCTCGATCCGCGACTGCACGGTGGGCGGCGCCGTTCGTCTTGCGGCGCGCGCCATCGACATTGCCAAGACTACGGTTGATGGCAGCGTCACGGTCGTCGGTCAGCATGTCGTGCTCAATTCCGACAGCACCGCCAACTGCTTCTATGCGATAGGCGAGACGGTTGCCCTGCGCGGCTCTACCAAGTCGGCAGCGCTCGCGGGCGATACGGTGACCATCGATGGCACCGTCGAGGGCGATGTCGAGGTTTGGGCCGACAAGCTCATCCTGGGCAAGAACGCCCACATCACCGGCACCGTGAACGCGCACGTCTCCGAGGACCCCGAGCGCGCCGCGGGAGCCGAGGTCGGTGCCCTCAAGATCGACCGCACCGAAAACGAAGATACTTCCACCGTTAACGATGTCATCGGCGGTATCGTCGCCGCGGCACTCTCGACCTGCTTTGTCGCTCTGCTGCTCGAGCTCGTCTTTCCGCGTGCGACTGCCAGCGCCGCCGGTATGCTCCACCAGCACCCCGCGCCCCTGTGGGTGAGCGGTCTTCTGGGTACGATTGCTGTCGCCCCCGCCGTCCTACTGCTGATTATCTCTATCGCTGGTCTGTCGCTTGCCGGAGCCCTCTTGTGCAGCGTTATCGGCATCGCGTTGGTGTCGAGTGCCTTCGCGGGCTGCGCCATTGCCCGCATGGTCGGACACAACCAGAACCGCTACGCCATGGCAGCCGTGGGCGGCGTGGCCGCGGGCGCGCTTACGGCAATCCCCCTCGTAGGCGATTTCATCAGCGGCGTGGCCTTTGTCTTCACGCTCGGCTACGTTATCCAGATCATCTGGGATCGCGTGCCGAATGTTGGTGTAAGGGGCCGCTTCCCTGGCCGTAGAAAGCAGG